>JAJXXS010000079.1 GCA_021780975.1 Pseudomonadota bacterium | reverse complement strand
TCCATGTCATACAGCGAAAAAGTCATCGATCATTATGAGAACCCCCGCAACGTCGGCTCCTTCGCCAAGGAGGATGCCGATGTGGGCACCGGCATGGTGGGCGCGCCGGCGTGCGGCGACGTGATGAAGCTGCAGATCAAGGTGAACGAGCAGGGCATCATCGAGGACGCCAAGTTCAAGACCTATGGCTGCGGCTCGGCGATTGCGTCTTCCAGCCTGGTGACGGAATGGGTCAAGGGCAAGACCCTGGACGAGGCCATGGAGATCAAGAACACGTCCATCGCCGAGGAGCTCGCCCTGCCCCCCGTCAAGATCCACTGCTCCATCCTCGCCGAGGATGCCATCAAGGCCGCCGTCGCGGATTACAAGGCCAAGCACGGCGCGACGGCCGACAAGGCCGTCAGCAACGGGTGAGACGATCATGAGCATCAGCATCACGGAACGGGCTGCCCAGCACGTCAGCAATTTCATCGCCAAGCGCGGCAAGGGCATAGGCCTCAGATTGGGCGTGCGCACCACCGGCTGCTCCGGCATGGCCTACAAGCTGGAGTTCGCCGACGCCGAGCAGGAAGGCGACCTGAGCTTCGAGAGCAATGGGGTGCGCGTTTTCGTCGACCCCAAGAGCCTGCCTTATCTGGATGGCACCGAGCTGGATTTCGTGCGCGAAGGTCTCAATGAAGGCTTCAAATTCAACAACCCCAACGTCAAGAACACCTGTGGCTGCGGGGAGAGCTTCAACGTATAAGCGCTGAAGGTTGATAGTGGCCAGTTGGCAGTTTGCCGCAGCAGGTGTGGGGGACTCTTGAACGCCGGCTGGCAACCTGCCTTTGTCGGCTAGACCCATGACTCCAGATTTTTCCGCCGACCACTTCACCCTCTTCGGCCTGCCTGCCGCCTTCCGCGTGGACGGCGCCGCGCTCGACCAGGCCTGGCGCCAGCTGCAGGCGCAGGTGCATCCCGACCGCTACGCCCATGCGGGCGAAGCCGAGAAGCGCTTGTCCATGCAGTGGGCGACGCGCGTGAACGAAGCCTACCAGACGCTCAGGGAACCCTTGCGGCGCGCCGACTACCTGCTGCAAAGGCGCGGCATCCATGCCTTGGGCGAGCGCCAGACCGCACTGCCGGCCGAGTTTCTGATGCAGCAGATGGAGTGGCGCGAGGGGCTTCAGGACGCCCAGCAGGCACGCGACGCCGGCAGCCTCGATGCGTTGCGCCGGGTGCTGAAGCGGGAAGCGACCCAGTTGACGGATCTGCTTGCGCAACAGTTGGACGCGGAAGGCGCCTGGGATGCGGCGGCGGATACGGTGCGCAAGCTGCGTTTCGTGCAGAAGCTGGCGGAGGACGTCAACCTGGCTTTGGCCGCCCTGGAAGACGACTGAATCGTCCGACCATAAAACAAACCAAGGACTGCCGCTACCCATGGCCCTCTTGCAAATCTCAGAACCCGGCACGAGCACCGCCCCGCACCAGCATCGCCTGGCAGTGGGCATCGACCTCGGCACCACCAATTCCTTGGTGGCGTCGGTCCAATCCGGTCTGGCGCGGGTGTTGGACGATGAGCGGGGGCGTGCCTTGTTGCCTTCGGTGGTGCGCTATCTGCCCGACGGCGGCGTGAGTGTGGGTTATGAGGCACAGGCGCGGCAAAGCGAGGATCCCCATAACACGATCGTGTCGGTCAAGCGCTTCATGGGCCGCGGGCTCAAGGATCTCGACAAGGCGAACGTCCCCTACCGCCTGCTCGACGAACCGGGCATGGTGAAGCTGAAGACGGCCCATGGCGTGAAGAGTCCGGTGGAGGTTTCCGCCGAAATCCTCCGTGTCCTGCGCAGCCGTGCCGAGCGCGCGTTGGGCGGCGAGCTGGTGGGTGCGGTCATCACCGTGCCCGCCTATTTCGACGAGGCCCAGCGCCAGGCCACCAAGGACGCCGCCAGGCTCGCCGGCATCAATGTCCTGCGTCTGCTCAACGAGCCGACCGCCGCCGCCATCGCCTACGGCCTGGATCACGGGGTGGAGGGCGTGTACGCCGTGTACGACCTGGGGGGCGGCACCTTCGACATCTCCATCCTCAGGCTTAGCAAGGGCGTGTTCGAGGTGCTCTCCACCCATGGCGATTCCGCCCTGGGTGGCGACGATTTTGACCAGCGCATCTTTTGCTGGGTGCTCGAGGAGGCCAAGCTGCCGCCGCTCGATCCGCGCGACACGCGCTTGTTGCTGGGCAAGGCGCGCGAGGCCAAGGAATATTTGACCGATCACCCGGAAGCACACATCACCGCGGTGCTGTCTTCCGGAGATATCGTGGATCTGCGGCTGGGCTTGGACGATTTCAACCGCATCACGCAAAGCCTCGTCAACAAGACCCTCGCGCCGACGCGCAAGGCGCTGCGCGACGCTGGCCTCGAAGTGGAGGAGGTGCAAGGCGTGGTGATGGTGGGAGGCGCCACCCGCATGCCCTGCATCCGCCATGCGGTGGGCGAATTTTTTGCCCAGACCCCGCTGACCAACCTGGACCCCGACAAGGTGGTGGCGCTGGGCGCGGCGGTGCAGGCGGACGTGCTGGCGGGCAACAAGCAGTCGGGCGACGATTGGCTGCTGCTGGATGTGATCCCGCTTTCCCTGGGCCTGGAGGTGATGGGCGGCCTGACCGAGAAGATCGTGCCGCGCAATTCCACCATCCCGGTGGCGCGGGCGCAGGAGTTCACGACCTTCAAGGACGGCCAAACGGCCATGGGTTTTCACGTGGTGCAGGGCGAGCGCGAACTCGTGGCTGACTGCCGCTCCCTGGCGCGTTTCGAACTGCGCGGCATCCCGCCCATGGTGGCCGGGGCGGCGCGCATCCGCGTCACCTTCCAGGTCGATGCCGACGGCCTGTTGTCAGTATCGGCGCGCGAGCAGGTGTCGGGCGTGGAAGCCGCGGTTGTCGTCAAGCCCTCGTACGGCTTGAGCGATGGCGAGATCGCCCGCATGCTGAGCGAAGCGCACGCCCATGCCGAGGAGGATATGAAGGCGCGCGCCTTGAATGAGCAGCGCGTCGAGGCGCAAAGCCTGCTGACGGCCCTGGCGGCAGCCCTGGCGCAGGACGGGGAAGCGCTATTGGCAGCAGACGAGCGCCATGTCATCGAAGCAGGCATGGCGAAGCTTCGGGCATTGGCCGAAGGCACCGAGCATCTCGCCATCCGCGCCCAGGTCGAGGCCCTGAATCAGCTCACGACGCCCTTCGCGCAACGCCGCATGGACCGCAATGTGCGCCAAGCGCTGGCAGGGCAGAACGTAGACAGTTTGAGGGTTTGATGCAAAGCGACTGGCAAGTTCTCGCGCGCGATTGCCGCGCGCGCCTGGATCAACATCCGATTTACAGTGCCCTGCGCACGTTGCCCGACTTGCGCGTGTTCATGGCCCATCACGTATATTCAGTATGGGACTTCATGTCTCTCATCAAATACCTGCAACAGGCCGTTGCTCCGGCGCAATGGCCCTGGGTTCCCGGGCGCGACCCCGAAGTGCAGCGCTTCATCAACGAACTTGTGCTGGAAGAGGAGAGCGACGAGGCCTTGCCTGCAGATGGGGTGACGCATACCAGCCATTTCCGGCTGTATCTTTCGGCGATGCGGGAGATCGGCGCTGATACCGGCGCGGTGGAAAATTTCATCGCCCAGGTCGCGAGCGGGGGATTGGCCGCGGTGTTGCGGGGCGAGGGTGTGCCCGCGCCGGCGCGCCGGCATCTGGGAACCACCTTCGGGTTCATCGTCGAAGACAGGCCCCATTGCGTCGCCGCGGCGCTGGCGCTGGGGCGCGAGCACGTCATTCCGGGCATGTTCCGCGCGTTTCTGCAGGGGCTTGGAGTGGCACAGTCCAGCGCGCCCAGTTTCCATTACTATCTCAGGCGCCACATACATCTGGACGCGGATTTTCATGCCCCCCTGTCCTTGCGGCTCTTGAGCGCCTTGTGCGGCAATGATGCGCGCAAGCAGCAGGAGGCGGAGGCAGCTGCGCATCGTGCGGTGACCGCCCGCCTGGAGTTCTGGGATGGCGTGCTTGCTGCCCTGCCCAGCCGGCAGTCCGCGACCGAGGCTGCTTGATTTCCCGTATCAGTGCCCACCCTCTGAAAAAAATGCCTAAAGTCACCATCCTGCCTCACGAAACCTTGTGCCCGCAAGGCGCCCAGATCAGCGCCAAAATGGGTGCCACCCTGTGCGACACCCTGCTGGAAAACGGCATCGCCATCGAGCATGCCTGCGAGAAATCCTGCGCCTGCACCACTTGCCACGTCATCATCCGTGAAGGCTTCGATTCCCTCGAACCTTCCGAAGAAAAGGAGGACGATCTGCTGGACCGCGCCTGGGGACTGACGCCGACCTCGCGCCTGTCCTGTCAGGCCAAGGTTGCCGCGGAGGATCTAGTCATCGAGATCCCCAAATACACCGTCAACATGGTCAAGGAAGGGCATTGAGTGGAAGTGATCAGTGGGCGGTCGGCAACCCTGTGCTCTTCGGCTGCCAGCTGACTACTGCAAGCTGACCGCTTCCTCCTGACCACTCTTCTCCGGAGACTGCCTATGAAATGGACTGACGTTCAGGATATCGCCATCGAACTCACGGAAGCACATCCCGAGGTGGACCCGCAGTACATACGCTTTACCGATTTGCATGCCTGGGTGCTCGCCTTGCCAGGTTTCGATGACGACCCGGAGCGCTCCAACGAGCGCATCTTGGAAGCCATCCAGATGGCCTGGATAGAGGAATCCGACTAGCGGCAGCCTAATCCGCGTACCGAGCGCGGATCGGGCTGCCGGCATTGCTGGGGACTCGCGCTATCATGGCGGGCATGACGCTGGCTCCGGTCTTCTGCCTTCTGTATACCTCCGACGCCCTGGAGGGGCGCGAAATCACGCTGGACGAAATCAGCGACTATCGCGTGCTGCCAGGGAATTTTCTCTGGGTCGAACTGCAGGAACCCGGCGCCGAGCTGCTGAAACGCCTGGGCGAGGAACTCGGCCTGCACGAACTTGCCTTGGAGGATGCCCTTACCAGCCACCAGCGTCCCAAGCTGGAGGAATATGGCGAACATCTCTTCATCAGCGCCAAGACGGCGGTGCTGGAGGGTGGCCGCGTGCTGTGGGGAGAAACCCACGTTTTCGCCGGCAGCAATTTCATCGTCGCCATAGCCCACGGCCATCTGCATCCCTATGTGCGCGTGCGCAACCGCCTCAATGCCCAGGGCATGGGGCGCGGCGCAGGACAGGCACTTTATTATGCGCTGGACGAAATCGTCGACCAGTATTCGCCGGTGCTTGCCGCCCTGCAGGAGCGTTTTCTCGCCCTAGAAAGCCGTCTGCTCGCCTCCCGCCTGCACCGCAGCGATCTCGATGCGCTCTACCGTCTGCGGCGCGAGGCTGCCTTGCTGCGGGACAATGCGGACCCCTTGCAGGATGTGCTGCAGAATCTCATCCGCCTGCACGACAGCTATGTCACCAAGCGCCTCAAGAACTACTACCGCGACATCCTCGACCATGTGTTGCGCACGGCGGGGACGGCGGACCATCTGCGCCAGTCGACGGGGGATGCCCTGCAACTCCACCTCGCCCTGCTCACCACCCGGCAGAACGAAGCGGTGCAGAAATTGGCCGGCTGGGGCGCCATCCTGGCCGTGCCCACCGTCATATTCAGCCTGTATGGCATGAATTTTCGCTGGATGCCGGAACTGGGCTGGAAATGGTCTTATCCTGCCGTGCTCGCAGGCACCCTGCTGGGAGCCCTGTGGCTTTATCGCCGTTTCAAGCGCAGGGGGTGGATATGAAGTCGTCGCGACGCACCCTTGCCGGCCTAGGCGGACGGCAATTTTGCGAACCCCTTGGCCACTTCGCCCTCGTAGTCCTGGCAGCGCACTTCCGCCACCTGCGCGAGAGGCGGGCCGGTGCGTGCCCAGGCGAGCAACGCTTCGACGTGCGCGGCCTGGCCGGATATGACAGCCTCGACGGTGCCGTCGGCGCGGTTTCTTGCCCAGCCGTCGACGCCTAGCCGGAGCGCCTCCTGACGCATCGACTCGCGGTACCAGACCCCTTGCACGCGTCCGCTGATGATCAGGCGAAGTTTGCGCGTCGCGCTCACTTCACGCGCATGCCCGGCTGCGCCCCGGCATCCGGGGAAAGAACGAAAAGGCCCGGAGTGTCGCCCGAGGCGGCCAGCACCATGCCTTCGGAAACTCCAAATTTCATCTTGCGCGGCGCCAGGTTGGCCACCATCACCGTGAGGCGCCCCACCAGTTGTTCAGGCGCATAGGCCGATTTGATGCCGGCAAAGACGTTGCGGGTCTTGCCTTCGCCGATGTCCAGGGTCAGGCGCAGCAGTTTTTCCGCGCCCTCCACGTGTTCGGCGTTGACGATCTTCGCCACGCGCAGATCGATCTTGGAAAAATCGTCGATGCTGATGGTTTCGGCGATCGGGGAGATGGCTTTGCTTTCCATATGCTGTTGATGTTCGGCGTGGCGGGCAGGGGAGGGCGCGGCGGCGGTCAGGGTCTGCTGGTTGGCTTCCACGAGGGCGGCAATTTGCTTGCCGTCGATGCGTGTCATCAGGTGGCTGTAGGCATTGATGTGATGCCGGGCGGGCAGGGCATCAAATTGTCCCCACTGCATGCGATCGGCATCGAGGTTCAGGAAGCCCTGCACCTGATCGGCCAGGGCCGGGAGCACGGGCTTGAGGAGCACGCTCAAACGCCAGAAGAAATTCAGACATAGGCTGCATACCTGATGCAGGCGCAGGTCGTTGAGGGAAAGCTTGGCCAGTTCCCAGGGCTTTTCGGCGTCGATGTACTGATTGACCTCATCCACCAGCGCCATGATCTCCCGGATTGCCTTGCCGTACTCGCGGTCGGCATAAAGCAGGCCGATGCGGTTCCACAGTTCCTGGCTGTTGAATTTGGCAAGCAGGTCAGAGGGCGGTAGTTCGTCGCTCAACTGGCCCAGGAAACGCTTGCTGATGAAGCCGGCGGAGCGGCTCGCAATGTTGATGAACTTGCCGACGAGGTCGGAATTCACCCGCGCGACAAAATCCTCCAGGTTGAGGTCGATGTCCTCCATCGTACCGTTGAGCTTGGCGGCGAAGTAATAGCGCAGCCATTCCGGGTTGAGCCCACCGTCCAGATAGCTTTTCGCCGTGATGAAGGTGCCGCGCGACTTCGACATCTTGGCGCCGTCCACGGTGAGGAAGCCGTGCGCGAAGATTCTTGTCGGAGTGCGGTAGCCAGCGTGCTTGAGCATGGCGGGCCAGAACAGGGCATGAAAATAGAGGATGTCCTTCCCGATGAAGTGGTAGAGCTCGGCTTCGCTATCTGCGCCCCACCAAGCGTCGAATTCCAGGCCCTTCTCGTCGGCCAGTTTTTTGAAACTGGCCATGTAGCCGATGGGGGCGTCGAGCCAGACGTAGAAATACTTGCCCGGCGCATCAGGGATTTCGAAGCCGAAATAGGGCGCGTCGCGCGAAATGTCCCAGGCTTGCAGGCCCTGGCCGAACCATTCGGCCATCTTGTTGGCGGCCTCCTCCTGCAGGTGGCCGGCACGTGTCCAGGTGCGCAGAAAATCTTCCGTCTGCGCGAGCCGGAAGAAATAATGTTCGGAATCCTTCAGCACGGGGGTGGCGCCGGATATCGCCGAATAGGGGTTCTTCAGGTCGGTCGGGGCGTAGGCTGCACCGCAGGCCTCGCAGTTGTCGCCGTACTGGTCCTTGGCGCCGCATTTTGGGCATTCGCCCTTGATGAAGCGGTCCGGCAGGAACATGGATTTCACCGGATCGTAGAACTGCTGGATCGTCCTGGTTTCAATGAGGCCCGCTTTCTGCAGGCGCAGGTAGACGTCGCTGGCGAGCGTGCGGTTCTCCGGCGAGTTGGTGGAGTGATAGCAATCGAAGCCGATGTGGAAGCCGGAAAAATCGCGCACATGCTCGGCGTGCACGCGCTCGATCAGGGCCTCCGGGGTGATGCCCTCTTTTTCCGCACGCAGCATGATGGGAGTGCCGTGGGTATCGTCCGCGCACACGTAATAGCATACGTGCCCCTGCATCTTCTGGAAGCGCACCCAGATGTCGGTCTGTATGTATTCCACCAGATGGCCCAGGTGGATGTCGCCATTGGCATAGGGCAGGGCTGACGTGACAAGAAGTTTTTTGGCGGGCATGCGAAGGGCGCGGAGGCGGGAAAACACCGCATTTTACCTGGCCGCGTGGCACGGCGAACGAAACGCCGGTGGCTGCCTTCAGTGCGCCCCGTGGGCGGGGGCGGCGCCGGTCGAGGGCTGGTGCTTGAGCCACTCCAGGAGCGCGCTCTCTTCCAGCGGCCGGCTGTACAGGTAGCCCTGCCCCATGTCCACCCCAAGGAGCATCAGAGTCCTGTGCTGGGACTCGGTTTCCACGCCTTCGGCAACCACGCGCGCGCCGAAGACGCCGGCCATGGAGACGATGGTCTGCACCAGGCGCGCATCGTTTTCCAGATCGGAAATGAAGCTGCGGTCGATCTTGATGGCGTCGACAGGCAGATGGCGAAGGTAGGCAATGGACGAATAACCCGTGCCGAAATCGTCGATGGAGACCTCGATGCCCAGATCGCGCAGTACGCTTACCGTCGCCGCTTCCTGCACCGATTCGAGCATGAGGGTGCGCTCGGTGATTTCGAACTGCAGCATGCCGGGCTGCAGGTGATGGCGGCGGATGAGGCTGTACAGCAGGGTCGTCAGGCGCGGGCTGGCGAAGAAATCCGCATCCAGGTTGACGGCAATGGGCAGGTGCAGGGAGTTCTCGCGCCAGCGTTCAAGGGTGGTCGCCGCCTCTCTCACCACCCATTCGCTGATCGCGCTGATCCAGCCGGTTTCCTCGGCCAGCGGCAGAAAGTCTGCGGGGGGAAGCAGGCCGCGCTTGGGATGGCGCCAGCGGATCAGCGCTTCCACGTGATGAATCTGGCCATTGGCGAGGTTCAACACCGGCTGATAGTGAAGCTGGAACTCGCCATTCTTGAGGGCGCTTTCGACCGCTTCGCGAAAGGCGATGCGCTCGCTGCTCCGGCGCGTGACGGTGGCGTCGAAGAAGCGCACGCTGCTGGCGCCAGAAGATTTGGCCAGTTGCTGAGCGCCCTGGGCTGCCTGCAAGAGCGTGGCGACGTCCTCGCCGTCCTGTGGGTAGCGCGTCAGGCCGAGGCATGCTGTCAGCGCGAGGCGGTAACCCGCGCTGGCGATGGGTTGGTAGAGCGCTTCCTGGGCGCGGCGCGCGATGGCGAGGGCCATCGACTGGTCGAGCGGGCGCGGCAGGCCGATGAGGAATTCGTCCGCCCCCAGATGGGAGAGGAAGGCGTTCTCCCCATCGGCCAGCGTCTTCAGGCGCTGGCCTGCCTCCTGCAGAAGTTCATCCACGCGCTGCGGGCCCAGGCCGTTGTTGAGATCGCGGAAATGGTCGATGTCCAGCAGCATGAGCCAGAAAGGCTGTTTTTCGGCCGCATGCCGTTCGATCCATTCCTGCGCCGCGAGGCGGTTGGGCAGGTGGGTGAGCGGATGCACGCGGGCCTGGCGCGAAAGGTCGCGTTCCTGGCGCGCGCGCAGGAAGTGCAAGAGGTAAGGCGTCGCCGCGCCCAGCAGCGAGAAGACCAGCAGCAGGAGCAAGGCCGGCCCCGCCGCCGCCCACCATTGTGACCAGAGCGCGCTTTCCGGCATGCTCAGATAGGCGAGCAGGGGCAGGCCGGCAAGTGTCTGGTACCAGCCCAGGCGCTTCATCTTGTCGCTCTGCGTGCGGCCGATGTAGCTGCCACGGGCGTCTCCGGGGTGGGCGCGATAGGCATGCATGAGCGCGCCCTTCATGGGGATGCTGAAAAGCCTTTGCGGATCAATGGCGGGGAGGCGCGCGATGTGGAGGCCGTCGCTGCGGATGAGGCCGATGGCGGAGCCCTTGGGCAAGTCCAGATGCTTCCAGTCCTCGACGATGTCGTTGATGCGCAGGAAGGCGGCGAGCACGTAATCGACTTTGCCCTGGGAATTCTTGTGGCACAGAAACAAGGGCACCCAGCGCTGCGGCTGCGAGACGCCCTGGAAGGTTGCGCCGACCCACAGTCCGCTGGTGCGATCGGCAAGCCTGGCGGCGTCCTGCACCTGCGCGCCGAAGCCGGGCAGGGCCGTCGCAGGTGTTTGCGCGTCGCTGACGAGGGCTTGTCCCCCCGCGTCATAGAGTGCCAGGGCGATGACGCGCGGATGGTAGTGGACGTAGTTGCGCAGTATGCGATATTGCGCCGCGCTGTCGGGAGTGGACTCGATCTGGCGGGCCAGTTCCGGCAAATCCTCCGTCACGGACAGGATGCGATAGCGGCTCGCGTCCGCGGCCAAGGTGTTGGTCAGCCGCAACTGGGTCGAGATGTCGGCGCGCAGTTCGTGCCAACTCCAGGCCGCGAAGGCCGCAACCAGACCCAGCCCGGCAAGCAGGAGCAGCAGGCTCGACACTGCCCAGGGCAGCCGTCTTGGCGCAGGCGGGGGGGTGGGCGGGACCGGCATTGCTCCTGTCCTAATTGCTGCGCATCAGTTGATCCATGGACCTACCCGGCTTGGCTTGCTGTGGAAGCAGTCAGCAATTAACGGCAGCTTGTGGTAACTACTTGAATCGGCGGCATTACGAGGCCGAAGAGGCATTCCCTAAGCCGACAGCAGCTGGTTGAGGACGAAAGGCAGAATGCCGCCGCTGCGCATGTACTCCACCTCGATGGGCGTGTCGATGCGCAACGTCAGCGCCACGCGCTCGATTTTCCCGTCGGCGCGGTGGATCGCCAGCGTCACATCCTGCTGTGGCGCGAGGCCGTTTTCAATCCCCTCCAGATCGAAACTTTCGCTGCCGTCCAGGCCCAGTTTCTGCGCGTCCATGCCCTCCTTGAACTGGCAGGGCAGCACGCCCATGCCAGCGAGATTGGCGCGATGGATGCGCTCGAAGCTCTTGGCCACTACCGCGCGCACGCCAAGCAGGCGGGTGCCCTTGGCCGCCCAGTCGCGTGATGAGCCAGTCCCGTATTCCTCGCCCGCGAATATCAGCAGCGGGGTGGCGGATTTCTGATAGGCCATGGCCGCGTCGTAAATGGGCATGCGCTGCCCGTCGAACAGCGTCACGCCGCCTTCCGAGCCGGGAACCATGAGGTTCTTGATGCGCACATTGGCGAAGGTGCCGCGCATCATCACCTCGTGGTTGCCGCGCCGCGCGCCGTAGCTGTTGAAGTCCTT
>JAJXXS010000115.1 GCA_021780975.1 Pseudomonadota bacterium | reverse complement strand
GATTGACGGCGGCACGCAGGCGGATGAGGTGTGGGGTGTTCTGCTTGGGCAGGCGTTGGCTGGCGATTTCCAGAGCCAGGATGGCGCCGCGCACGTTCCCTGTCGTCTGCAACTGGTCGTTGGCTGCAAAGAGCATGTGCTCGATTTCGGCAAGCTTCCATTCCTGCCGATCACGCAGCATGTCGCGATGCAGCGTTTGCAGCGCTGCCTGCTGCGCGCGCGCGTCCGCCTGCTCGCGTTCCAGCGCGGCGACGCGGCTGTCCATGGCTTGTACCGCGCTTGCAGCGCCTTGTGCGGTCAACTGGCCTTGCTTCACGGCGGCCTGCAATTCCGCCAGCCGGCTGCCCACCTGAGCCCGTGTTTTCACCTCTTGCTGGTGTTGGTAAAACAGGCCTGCGCTTGCCCCTGCAAGGGCGAGGAGGGCGACCCACAAGGCTGGTGAAAAAAAACTGCGCGGGGCACTCATGGGCGGGAAAACCAAGCAACCATGCCGGCAACCAAGCCTTCGTCGCCTCCCTCGGTGACGACGGCGCTTCGCACACCAAGTTGGCGGGCCACTTCGGCAATGTGTGGGTGGGGAGCGAACAGCGGCGTCGTTTTCAGCCATTGACGTCCGAGTTTGCCGAGCATGTCGTACAAATTGCGCAGGCTGTCGCTGCTGGTCACCGTGACTGCGGCAATTTCGTTGCGCGACCAGCGTCGCAGCAGATCGCCGGTGGCTGCGGCGGGGCGGGTACGCCGGTAGCACTCGGCGTATTCCACGCGTGCGCCGCGCTGCATCAGAGTATCGCCCAGCAACTCACGTCCCCCCTCGCCCCGAAAGATGACAACGTTCTTGCCGGCTACCGCGCGCAGGGGGGGCAATTCCAGGAGTCCTTCGCTGTCATGGCGGGTGGCCGGAACGAGGACTTCCCCAACGCCAAAGTGCTTGAGTTCGCGTGCACTGCCAGGGCCTACGGCGGCAGCTCGTAGGTCGGCGGGGAAAGTACGCCGCGCCGTGATGAGGTTCATGGCTTTAGCTGCCGCGTTAGGGCTGATGAAAATCGCCAGATCGAATTTCTCCAGACGGTCGATCAGCGCATTAAGCGGGGCCGTATCCGCGACATCATGTATTTCCAGTGTGGGAAAGGCGATTGGTTCGCCCCCCGCCGCGACTACCAGATCAACGAGGCGCTGGGCCTGATGCGAGGCGCGCGTAATCAGCACGCCGCGTCCTGCCAACGGGCCTTTTTCATGCATTTAGGAGGCGTTGCAGGATGGCTCGCGCGCCGCGCGCGAGCAGTTTTTCCGCGAGGGACTCCCCCAAGGCGTCTGGAGCACCGGGCAGTCCCTCCACGTGATCCTCGATGAATTCCTGTCCATCCGGGCTGGCCACGAAGCCATGCAGATGCAGGGCCGTGCCTCGCAGCACGGCATAGGCTCCCAGCGGTACCTGGCATGAACCACCCAGCGCGCGGCTCATGGCCCGTTCTGCGCGTACGCGGATGGTCGTGGTGTCGTGGCTCAGAGGGTCAAGGAGTTCCTTCAGGTCATCGCGGTCGGCACGTATTTCCAGTCCCAAGGCGCCTTGCCCAGGGGCGGGCAGGCTTTGCTCCGGTTCCAGAAAAGCGCTGATGCGATGATCAAGTTCCAGGCGCTTGAGGCCGGCGGCTGCCAGGAGGATGGCGTCGAACTGATCTTCATCCAGGCGGCGCAGGCGGGTGCCCACGTTGCCGCGCAGGGGGGCCACGCGGAGATGCGGGTAACGAGCCCTAAGTTGGGATTCGCGTCTGAGGCTGGAGGTTCCCACGAGCGCCCCCGGGGGCAATTCCGACAAACTGCGGTAGCGATTGGAGACAAAGGCGTCGCGCGGATCCTCGCGTTCGCCGATGGCTGCCAAGGCAAAGCCGGGAGGCAGCTCCATGGGGACGTCCTTCATGGAATGCACGGCGAGGTCGGCGCGGCCATCCTCTAACGCCAGTTCGAGTTCCTTCACGAACAGACCCTTGCCGCCGATTTTGCTCAGGGTGGTATCGAGAATCTGGTCGCCGCGTGTCGTCATGCTCAGCAACTGGACGGTGAGTCCGGGATAAAGCGCTGCAAGCCGGGCGCTGACGTGCTTAGCCTGCCAGAGGGCTAAAGCGCTTTCCCGTGTGGCGATGACGAGCGAATCCGGTGGGCGGGCCATGGATAGTAGACTGATGCTATTTTGTCGCGCCGCAGAGAGCGGCATGTTCAGGGAACGAGCGATTTCCCAGCAAGGAGTATTACCGTGAGATCTTGGATTGCAGTGTGCATCTTATCATGGGCCTGGCTGCTCGCCGGCCCGGTGCGGGCCGGTGATGTGCCCATGAGCACCGACCTCCAGGCCGAAAGCGCGCATGCGGTAGCGCTGAAAGGCCCCTTAATCATTGTTTTCACCTCGCCAACCTGTCACTACTGCGAGATCGTCAAGCGCGACTACCTTCTTCCCATGATGAAAAACCCCGAGAGTGCGCACACCGTAGTGATTCGGCAGATCGTGACGGGCTCTGGGGCCAGGCTGAAAGATTTTCAGGGGCACGTGACCACGCAGGCCGCGTTTGCCGCATTCCAAGGCGTCTCTCTTACCCCCACCGTCGCGTTTTTTGACGACCGCGGCAAGGAGGTGGTGAAGCCGATTGTCGGATTACTCAATCCGGACTACTACTATGGATATCTCGAGGACGCCATTGCTGAAGCGAGAAAGCAAATCGCCGCGCGGCATGCTCCTGTGGGCGCGCGGCCAGGATCCTGAGTCGGAG
>JAJXXS010000238.1 GCA_021780975.1 Pseudomonadota bacterium | reverse complement strand
TCGGCACGACCATCCGGAATTCGGCGCGGCATTCGGTGAGCTACGACGTGAGCCGCTGGCGCGCCGTGACCGCGGACGGCAAGCAGCACCGCCTGATCACCAAAACGGATTGGCTGGCACGCTGGAACGCCTTCGGGCTCAACTCCGACTGGTCCATCCTGCCGCCCCAGCAGACCCTGCATCCCGGCGACTGGGCCCAGGGATTCACGACTGTGGACCTGCCGGCCGGCAGCCGTTTCAACCTGACCTACCAGTGGAAACAAGATGATCACGAGCACGATGCAACCGTCTACGGCGTCCAGTGCGCGCCGCGCTAGCAGCCGCCGTATGCGCCTGAAAGGCATCGCGATGTCCATCTGCATCGCGCTGGCCGGTGCGACGGTTTCGGCACATGCTGCACAGCCGCTCCTGACCCCAGTCCATCCAGCGCGTCCGGCGCCCGCCTTCACGCTCAAGGACATCGACGGCAAGACCCAGAGTCTGGCCCAATACCGCGGCAAGGTCGTGTTGGTGAACTTCTGGGCCACCTGGTGCCCACCGTGCCGTGCCGAGATGCCCTCCATCGAAAGGCTCTACGCGTCGATGAAGGGCAAGCCCTTCGTGGTGCTTGCGCTGGACCAGGGTGAAAGCGTCGACAACGTTTTCGCCTACATGGGCCAACTATCGCCTTCGCCGACCTTCCCGGTGCTGCTCGACAACAAGAGCCAGGCTGCCCACGCCTTCGGCGTGATGGGTATTCCGTCGACCTATC
Organism: Pseudomonadota bacterium; assembly: GCA_021780975.1. Taxonomy (GTDB): domain Bacteria; phylum Pseudomonadota; class Gammaproteobacteria; order Burkholderiales; family Thiobacillaceae; genus JAJXXS01. The sequence goes on along the minus strand of JAJXXS010000238.1, from coordinate 2,018 downwards.
TGATCGACAAGCAGGGGCGCATCGTCGCGCAGGCCATTGGCGGACGCGACTATGACTCGGCGGCGATGCGCACGCTCCTGGATCGCCTGATGCAATAGTGAGCCATCGGACCCGTCGCCCAGGCGGCGCGCCGCCCGGCTGCCCGGCCCGCACGGCTCAGTCGACGATGAAGCGCCCAATCATGCCCTGCTGCATGTGCCCGGGCATGGTGCAGGCGAACGGCACCGTGCCGGGCTGACCGAAGCGCCAGATCAACTCGCCTCGGCCTTGCGGCGCAACGGCCACCATGTTGGGCTCCTCTCCGTTGGGCATGTCCGGCATCGCGGCCATCATCTTCGCGTGCTCCACGAGCTCAGACTGGACGCCGATGGTGAGTTCATGGCGCGTCTGGCCCTGGTTGACGACAACGATGCGCACCGTCTCACCCGGCTTGACATGCACCACGTCGGGCGAAAAGCGCATCTTGTCATCGGCCAGGATGCGGATCGTCTGGCTCACGGCGGAAGCTGCGCCCGGACCTCCCACGCTCGCCGGGTTCCCGGGATCCGCGGGTGTCGGCATCGTCTGCCCCTGGGGCTTGGACGCCATTGCGGGCATGGAGGCCATTCCCGGCATGGAGGCCATTCCCGGCATGGAGGCCATTCCCGGCATGGAGCCCATGCCCGGCATCGAGGCCATCGGCGCTGCGGCGGGTGTGGCCCAGGCGCTGGCGCAAAGGCCGCCAAGTGCCAGGGTCACCAGAACATTCTTGATCTTGAACATGCAGTGCATCCAGAAGGTGGGTTGAAGGAACATCAGAACCAGAAATGCACACCGGCGACCAGGTCGGTGGTGTCGCGGCGCTCGCCGGCCGCCTGCGCGTAGTCGCCGGTGCGCCCGAAGCGCCCGCTCCACTCCACGCCGATGTAGGGCGAGAACTGGCGAGAGATGTCGTAGCGCAGGCGCAGCCCGGCGGTGGCGTCGGACAGGCCGCTGCCGATTCCGCGCGCCGGATCGTCCTTGCCGTAGGCGTTGAGCTCCAGCTGCGGCTGCAACACCACGCGCTGGGTCAGCAACAGTTCGTAGCTGGCGCTCAGGCGCAAGGCGCTGCGCCCCTGGTCGCCCAGATAGCCGGTGGCCTCGACGTTGAACCAGTACGGCGCCAGGCCCTGCACGCCGAAGGCCAGCCAGTTGCGGTCGGGGCCGCTGCCGTTGTCGTGGCGCACACCGAGCTGCGAGTCCCAGTACGCGGCGATGGCGTGGCCCCACAGCAGTTCGGTGCGCGCATCCTGCAGGCGCCCCTGCGAGGCCTGCCCCTCGGCCTTGAGCACGAGGCGGTTGAAATCGCGCCCGTACCAGGCCTGCACGTCGTAGGCGGTCCAGTTGCCGGAGTCATGGCCGTAGGCGCGCTCCAGCCGGTCCACCAGCACGGAGCCGAAACTTTCCTGATCGGCCATCCGCGGCGGCTTCACGCCGGCCGGGATGTACGGGCCGGTCGTCAGCGTGTAGCCGCCCGAATCGGCGTCCGCCCTACGCGGGCCCGTGCCTGCGGCAGCCGAGGCCGATCCCGCAGGCATCGACATGCCCGGCATATCCATTCCAGGCATGGCCTTCGCCGACGGGAGCGCACCGGCCGGGGCACCGGAGCCAGCCGGCGCCTGCTTCGCGGGCATCTCCATGTCTTGCATGCCCTGCATGCCCGCCATGGGTCTTGCAGCTGCTGACGCGCTGGCAGTGGGGGGCGCGGCAGTGCCCGCGGGCATCGACATGCCCGGCATGTTCATGCCCGCCATGGTGGCACCCGGGGCACCCGGGGCACCCGGGGCAGGCGCGGGCATGGCCGGCTTCGCGGCCGCCGGGCTGGCCGGCATGGCCATGCCCTGCATGTCCATCGCCTGCGCCGATGTCACAGTCGCAGCCGCGATGGCTGCCGCAAGGATGCTCGCGGGGATCATCGTGTCGATCGTCTTGTGCATGTTCGTTGCCTCAGGCCACCAGGATTTCGCGGAACATGCCCGCATCCATGTGCATCATCATGT
>JAJXXS010000322.1 GCA_021780975.1 Pseudomonadota bacterium | reverse complement strand
GTAACGCTGTCACGTACAGGCGCTGCTCCCGGCCCCCCCTTCGAAGAAGGCGGGCGGGGGGCGGTCGTGGCGCGACGCTGGCTTTCCGCTATGGGATCCAGGGGGGCCACCGGGGCGCTGCTTTTTAGAGGGTCCATGGGTCAAGGTCAATAACTGCTTACACAGTAACGTCACGCTTTGCGGAAATTGTAGGCCAAATTTAACGCTCCTTTGTTGCTTCACCAATGGCTTATGACCTTTGCACCTGCGGTTGCATTGCCAAGGCGCTTCCACGCATGCGCGGCTAGCCCAGAAAATTTCTTCCAGGCGACGCTAACAACGCCGCAGCGCTCAAGTTTTGCCGCCGTGGGCCGTATAGCTTGTCGGCGAGACCAATAACAAATTCGGCCTCCAGCCAAGCTGCAAAGGCACTGCAATTCGACCAAGCGAGGGTACCTTGAAATTTCTGGTTGTCGATGATTTCCCCACGATGCGTCGCATCGTACGCGGCCTGCTGATGCAGACCGGCTACGTGACCGGCACGATCGATGAGGCCGAGAACGGCGAGGAAGCCCTGCGCCGTATCCAGGCTGGCGGAATAGAGTTCGTGGTGACCGACTGGAATATGCCGCAAATGCAAGGCATCGATCTGCTGCGCCATATACGCGCTTCGGAGAACCCCGCGGTCAGCAGCCTGCCAGTCTTGCTCATCACCGCAGAGGCCAAGAAGGAAAACATCCTGGCCGCTGCCCAGGCGGGCGTCAACGGCTATATCGTCAAGCCGTTCAATGCCCAGACGCTCAAAGAAAAACTCGACGCAATCATGGAAAGGTTGGGGCACAGCAAATGACGCTTTCTTGCACCCAGGAGGATGCTCTGCGCCAGCTGCAGGAAGCTGAGGCCATGCTGAGGGAGGGTGTGAGACGCATCATGTCTGCTTCGTCTGACCTCCCTACGGCCAGCCATCCGCTTGAAGAGGCGCTCAGGCTCACCGAGAAGCAGGCCATGGCGACGCTCGAAGCGGTGGAGGGCGCCTTCGTCGAGCTGGAAGCGATTCGTGCCACGCACGGAGGTTTCATAGACGGCCATCTCGATACCCTGGAAAGTCAACTGCACAAGATCCTGGCAAGTCAGCAGGGCCAGGATCTGGCCGGGCAGCGGCTGAAAAAATCCGTCAGTCTGCTGCAGGCGGTGGAAGAGCGCATCGGCAGCGCGCTCGGCGAATTGGGTATTGACGTCGTGGAGCCTTACCAGACAAGCAATCAGCCTGCCGCGGTCGAGGATGATGGTGGCCCGATTGGCCAGGACGACGTGGATGCCTTGCTGAAGGAGTTGGGGATCTGATGGACGACGATATCCTGCAGGAATTTCTTGCTGAGTCCCGCGAAATGCTGAGCCAGGCCCAGGCTGATCTGCTGGGGCTGGAAAATGATCCTGGCAATGCCGAGATATTAGGGTCCATCTTTCGCGCTTTCCACACCCTGAAGGGCGGCGCCGGCTTCCTCGATGCGCAGAGCCTGGTGGATTGGTGCCATGGCCTCGAAGACCTGCTCGACAAAGCCCGCCATGGCGCCATCCCGGTAACCAGCCAGATGGTGGACGTGATCCTGCGCGGCACCGATATCATCGAATCGATGCTCGATGTCATGGCCATGGGCGAATATCCTGAGCCCGGGCCGGCCGAGCTCAAGGCCATCGTTCATGCGCTCGCCAACGGCGAGGGTTGCGTCGCCGCGCCATCGGCTAAAGATGCCGCGGACACAGTGGAGGCCCAGCCCACCGCCGAAAATTCCCTTTGGGTGTCGCGTCGGTCGACACAGGAAGGTACAGAAGGGGTCTACGTCGAGCAGCGTGGGGCCGCGCCAGCTTCTGCCCCCTCCGGCGATGACATCAGCCAGGACGAATTCGAACGCTATCTGGATCAGTTGTATGGCGCGGGGGGAGCGCCTGGCGCCAGCAAGACGCCGGCCCCAGCGGCGCAAGTTGCTGCCGCTCCCGCGAGCGCGCCGGCACCAAGCTCCGGCGCGGCTCCGGCATCCACCGCGCCTGGCAAGGAAGGACGTGCCGCGGGTGGGCAGACGCAGACCATGAGCAGCGAAAGCCGGGAAGAAAGCACCATCCGCGTCGATTCCAGCCGCCTGGATGCGGTGATGAACCAAGTGGGCGAACTGGTCCTGTTGCGCAACCGGCTCAATGCCGCGCTCGCCAACCTGAGCCAGGAGGACGAGAACCTCACCCGCATCGCACGCGAAGCGGATCTGGCGGTGAACGACCTGCAGGGAACGGTGATGAGGCTGCGCATGCAGCCCTGCAAGCGCCTTTTCCAGGCGTTGCCGCGCGTGGTGCGCGATACCTCGCGTAGCCTGGGCAAAAACGTGCAGCTGGAACTCGAAGGCGAGGATGTGGAAATCGACAAGACGGTGGTCGATGCCTTGTCGCCACCTTTGATCCACCTGGTGCGCAACGCCCTTGACCACGGCATCGAAAGCCCGGCCGAGCGCCAGAAATTCGGCAAGGCGGACAAGGCGGTGCTCAGAGTGGCGGCCGTCCACCTGGGGGACAAGGTGCAGATTCAGGTGTCCGATGACGGTCGCGGCATGAATCCGCAGGCGATCCTCAAGTCCGCGGTCGCCAAGGGAGTGATCAGTGCGGAGGAGGGTGCGCGCCTGTCCGAGCGGGATATGCTGGACCTGATCTTCCTGCCCGGTTTTTCCACCAAGGAGGCGGTCACCGATATGTCGGGCCGCGGCGTCGGCATGGATGTGGTGCGGGAAACCGTGCGCGGCCTGCGCGGGCGCA
>JAJXXS010000001.1 GCA_021780975.1 Pseudomonadota bacterium | reverse complement strand
TCCTCGCCGCCGACACGGTGGAAACCTGTTTGCGCAGCCCGCCGCGCGCGGCCCAGGCGCTGGCGCATTTCGACCGCGAAATCCGGCGTGGCCCGCGCGAGTTTTCGTGGTTCATCTACCGCGTCAACCACCCCACCATGCGCGACCTGTTCATGGGTCCGCGCAACATCTTCCGCGTCAAGGAAGCGCTGCTGTCGGTGCTGGCGGGCGACATCTTCGGCAACACGCCGATCTGGGCCTCGGTGCGTGCGCTCAAGGGCATCTATTACCTCTCCTGCCTGCGCCACTTCGGCCGCAGCCTGCGGGCGCGCGCCCGGCGCCGGCAGCAGATCCGCCCGGAACAGCTGCCGGGCGTGTCAGGCGGCTGAGAGGCTTTCCATGCTGCAGCTGCACCACCTGCCCTGTGCCGCCCTCGGCGCGCCGCCGCCCGCGGGGCAATGGCTGGGCGCGGCCTGCTTCGGCGCGGCCGAGATGCCTGGAGCGCTTCCCGCCGACCTGCCGTTCGCCCGCGTGCAGGTACAGCCGCTGATGGCGGCGCCCACGTCGCTGCAGGCGCCGTGCGAGGCCTGGGCGGTCGCCGGGCCGGTGCGCGCCGGGCGCCACGGTGCCCTGCAGTGGCGCTGCAACGATGCCTGGTGGTTTGGCGTGATCCAGGTCGACGAAGCCGCCGCGCCAGACGGCCTGACGGCGCTGCAGCAGGCCGCGCAGCGCGCCTACGCGTTGCTGTTCGAGGCCATGGCGGCGCAGGGCTTCGAACATCTGGTGCGGGTGTGGAACCATGTCGCCGACATCACCGCCGAGCGCGACGGCCTGGAGCGCTATCGCCAGTTCAACATCGGCCGCCAGGACGCCTTCCTCGCCCACGGGCGCAGCGTCGCCGGCGCCAGCGTGCCCGCCGCGAGCGCCCTCGGCGCGCGTCCCGGCGCGCCCCTGCTGCTGTATGCCCTGGCTGCGCGCCGGCCGCCGCGCGCCATCGAGAACCCGCGCCAGGTCAGCGCCTACCATTACCCGAGCGACTACGGCCCGCGCAGCCCCACGTTTTCGCGCGCCGCCGTGGCGCACACGGAAACGCAGCCCGTGCTCTTCATCTCCGGCACTGCCAGCGTCGTCGGCCACCGCAGCCTGCACGAGGGCGACGCCGTCGCGCAGACGCAGGAAACCTTGCGCAACCTGCAGGCCGTGCTGGACCAGGCCGGCCCAATGGAAGCGGCGAGATGGGAGTTGCCGCAGCTGCACTACAAGGTCTATGTGCGTCATGCCGCCGATTGGCCGCAGATTCACGCCGAGTTGCGCCGCGCCGTGGGCGCACGCGCGCCCGTGCTGGCCCTGCAGGCCGACGTCTGCCGCAGCGACCTGCTGGTCGAAATCGAGGCCGCCGGAGCCGCTGCCGCATAATCCCATGCGCTTGCCTATCGCCATGTTGCCGCGCCCCTCTCTTGCCTGTCTGCTCGCTGCTTTGCTGTTTCCCGCGCTGGCGGCCGCTGCCCCCAAGCCCCTGTGGGAACTGGGCCTGGGTGTGGGTGCGATCAGCTTCCCCGATTACCCGGGCTCCGACCAGCAGCACAGCTATGCCGTGCCGGTGCCCTACGTGGTGTATCGCGGCGAGATCCTGCGCGCCGATCGCCATGGCCTGCAGGCGCGCCTGTTCGGCACTGATCGCCTGCGTGCCTACCTGAGCGCAGGCGCCTCGCCGCCGGTGAACAGCAGCGACAATGCCGCGCGCAGCGGCATGCCCAGCCTCAAACCCATGGTGGAATTCGGCCCGGCGTTCGAGGTCCATTTATGGCGCGCGCCCGCGCAGCGGGTACGGCTGGACCTGCGGGTGCCCGTGCGTACTGTATTCACGGTGCAGAACCGGCCCCGTCAGGTCGGCTGGCTGCTGGCCCCGGTGCTCAATCTGGACGTCGACGACGTTGCCCGCGCGCCGGGATGGAACTTCGGCGCCCAAGCCGGTCCGCTGTTCGCCGACCGCAAATACAACGAAACCCTGTATGGCGTGGCACCGGCCTATGCCACCGCGGTGCGCCCCGCCTACGCGGCGCCGGGCGGCTATGCGGGCAGCCAGTTTACGCTGGCATTGAGCAAGCGTTTCCCGCGTTACTGGGTAGGCGCTTTCGCCCGCTACACCGATCTGCACGGCGCCGCCTTCGCCGCCAGCCCGCTGGTGCGGACCGAGCACAACGTCTCCTTCGGCGTCGGCATCGCCTGGATCCTGGGACAATCGGCGCACATGGTCGACCGTCATGAATGAGGAAGTCGCCTTTCACGCCTCCCGGCCGCCCAGTCCACTGCGCACGCTGTGGGACGCCACACGCACCGGCTTCGGCCTGGGCCTGCTTGGCCTGCTTGGCCTGCTCTGGTCGCTGTTCGCCGTGCCGCTCTACTACCTGCTGCCCAGGCGCGCCGGGATGTCTCTTGGCCGCCGCGCGATCCACTGCGGATTCCGCCTCTACCTGCGCGCGCTGGCAGCCATGGGTGCCTGCCGCTTCGATCTGGCGGCGCTCGATGCCCTGCGCGGCCAGGGACCGATGATCGTCGCGCCCAACCACCCGGCGATGATAGACGCCGTCCTGGTGCTTTCGCGCCTGCCGCAGCTGGCTTGCATCATGAAGGCGAGCATCCTCGACAACCCTGCACTCGGCGCCGGCGCCCGCCTGGCGCACTACATCCGCAACGACGAGCCGCACGCCATGATCCAGCGCGCCGTGGCGGAGCTGCAGGCCGGCCATCAGCTACTGCTGTTCCCGGAAGCCACGCGCAGCACCCGCCACCCCATCGGTCCGGT
>JAJXXS010000211.1 GCA_021780975.1 Pseudomonadota bacterium | reverse complement strand
CAGCGTGGGCGCGTCGGCCCCGCTGTCGACGATGTGGGCGCGGTCGGGCTTGGGCGCCTGCGCCAGTGCCTGCTGCGCCTGTTCCTTGGGCACGCCGAGGAAGGTCATCAGGCGCCGCTGCATCTCTACCACCAGCCCAGGATTGGGCGGCGCCGGCTCCCACTTGGTCTGGTCCTGGCCCGAACTGGTGTAGACCTCCTGCACACCCTCGTGGCTGACGAAGACGTCGGTGCCGCCTTTGGGGTCACGCTCGATCCAGGTGCGGAAGCGGTCGCGATAAGGCGTGGAATACAAGCCGTCGAACACCTTGCCCAAGGCGCGGCGGATGAAGTCCTGCGGGATGTTGGCACGGTTTTCGGCCCAGCCGGTCTGCATGACTCCGGTGCGCGGATCATTTTTTTCCAGCACAAAACCCATGCTCTGCCAGAACTCGGTCAGCTTCGGCCAGATTTGCTCCGGACTCTGATCCACCACCAGCCAGGTCTCGGTACCCGAACGCTGCAAACTGATGCCGGGAGTTTTCGGCAGTACGGCCTGCTCATCCGGCGCTGCCTGCGCCTGCGCGCCCTGCGTATAAGCGGAATAGGTGGTGGCACCGGCAACAGGCATGGCATAGCGGCCATCCCCCTGCGGCCCGATCAGATCGGGCGGCATCTCCAGGGTGTTTTCGACCTTGCCCTGGGATTTGTAATCCACCTTCTTGCTTTCCAGGATGCCCAGGGAACTGCAACCGCCCAGGGCCAACATCAGGGCCGCGGCGGCCAGAGACGACAAACGCATTCAGCGATCTCCTTGCCTTAAACCTGCATGCGCCAGTGCGGCGCGCAGGGTGTCGTGATGCTGCGGGGACAGCGGTGTGAGTGGCAGACGCAGACCGGGCTCGATCAAACCCAGTTCGGCGCAGGCCCACTTGACGGGGATGGGATTGGCTTCGACAAACAGCTTGGTGTGCAGCAAAAAAAGGCGCTCGTTGAGCGCGCGCGCGCGCGTCAGGTCGCCGGCCAGGGCGGCGGCGCACATCTCGTGCATGAGCGCGGGCGCGGCGTTGGCGGTGACCGAGATCACGCCATGCCCGCCCAGCAGCATGAATGCGAGCGCGCTGGCGTCGTCGCCGCTGTAGAGCGCGAACCCGGGCGGCGCACGGCGGATCAGATCGGTGGCCCGTTCGATGTTGCCGGTGGCATCTTTGATGCCGACGACGCCTGGCACCTCGGCCAGGAGCAACGTGGTGTCGTTGGCGAGGTCGACGCCGGTGCGCCCCGGCACGTTGTAGAGTATGAGCGGGATGTCCACCGCCTCGGCGATGGCGCGGAAATGGCGGTACAGGCCTTCCTGGGTCGGCTTGTTGTAGTAAGGCGTCACCGACAGCGTGGCGGCCGCACCGGCCGCCTTGGCGCAGCGCGCCAGTTCGATCGCCTCAGGCGTGGCGTTCGCCCCCGTGCCGGCGATGATGGGCAGGCGCCCGGCCGCCTGCGCCACGCTCACGCGCAGGATTTCACAATGCTCGTCGAAATCCACCGTGGGCGATTCCCCGGTGGTGCCCACCACCACGAGACCATCGCTTCCCTGCTCCGCATGCCAGTCCACGAGGCGGCGCAGCGCATCCAAATCCAGGCCGCCGTCCGCGTGCATCGGGGTGACGATGGCTACCAAACTGCCCTTGATCATCGTATCGTGCCAGTAGCGCAGCGCGTGCGCATAAAAACGTGAAGTGTAAAGGATACGCCCACAAGCCGAAAGCTCAGCGCAATCCTGCGGGCCAGAACGACACCCCCTGGGCCAGTACGCGCGGCAACTCCTGCAGCAGACCCGGCAACAGCCAGGCGAGCGAAAACAGGAAAACCATGGCCAGCCAGGCATAGCCGTGGGCATAGGCGTCCACTCCCGGCAGGAGGCGGGCGAGCACCGCGAAGGCCATCTGAGCCATGAGCGCGAGCGCAAGCCAGGGGAGCGCCAGCTGCAGCGCGATGGCGAAGAAAGCCGCGCCCAGTCTTTGCGCATCCAGGGGAACCGCCAGCCCCCACTGCCCGGGCGGCAGCTCGCTCAAGCTTTTGAGCAGGGCATGCACCAGCAGGGCCTCGCCATTGGCGCCCAAAAAAACCAGCAGTGCAAGCCAGAATCCCAGGCGCCGTAGCAGTTGCACGCTCGCTGGCGCCGCGCCGGCATAGGCCGCATAACTGCCCCAACCGGCACTCTGCACACCCCAGGCAAGCGCCGTCTGAGCGGCACCGAGCAGTATGCGCAGCACCAGGGCAAAGCTGGCCCCGAGCAGAAATTCCAGAGCCAGGGCCACGCCGCCCGCCACCGAAAGAGGCTCCAGGCCCTGCCCGGCGAGCGGCGGCGTGACCGCCGCCAGGGCACCTGCCAGCCCCAGTCGCAGAAACCATGGCAGGCGTGCCGCGCCGAGGACTGGATCGAGGCTCGCCCAGCCGGCAAAACGCGCCAGGGCATAAAACCATAGCACGCCCTCCATGGCCTATGCCAGCCAGGCGGCCCAGTGCCCCCAGACCTCCTGGGCGAAATCGAGCAGCCGGTCCCCCATCCAGGCCCCCAGCAGCGCGATCAGCAGGGCGACAAGGATCAGCTTGGGCACGAAGGAAAGGGTGGGTTCAAGGACTTGCGTGGCAGCCTGGAACAGGCTGATGGCGAGCGCGGTGACAAGCGCGGCGCCGAGCAGCGGCAGAGAGATCCAGAAGGCGAGCCACAAGGCTTGCTGGAGAAGGTCGCCCATGTCAGAAGCTCTGGATCAGGGAGCCGGCCAGCAAGTGCCAGCCGTCCGCCAGGACG
>JAJXXS010000326.1 GCA_021780975.1 Pseudomonadota bacterium | reverse complement strand
CAGATGGGCGTGCCCATGCAAGGGAGTTTTCGCCACTTCACCGGCACCCTCAATCTGGACGCCGCCCAGCCGCAAAAATCCTCCGTCCGCATCAGCGTGCAGACCGGCAGCATCTCCCTCGGTTCGCCCGACGCGGACAACACCGCCACGGGAACCGAGTTCTTCAATATCAAAGCCTTCCCCGCAGCGCGTTTCCAGTCCAGCCAGGTGCAATCCCTGGGGGCGGGACGCTATCGCATCAGCGGCACCTTCACCCTGAAAAACATCAGCCGTCCCCTCACGGTGGATGCCACCTTGCAGCCGCAAGGCGCGAGCCAGTTGCTGACCGGCAGCTTCGTCCTCAAGCGCCTGGATTACGGCATTGGCACCGGAGAGTGGGCCGACACCGGAACCCTGGGCAACGATGTGCAGGTGAATTTCGCGCTGCGTCTGCTGCCAGCCGCCCCGCCCGCACGGCCTCATTGACTGTTTCGCCCTAGCTGCCGGGGCGCCGCCGTTCCTCGCGGCCGAGCAGACGCAGGCCTTCCAGGGCCTGTTCCACGAACCCCTCCGAGCGCGCGAGCGGAAACACCATGTACGCCGGCAGCGTGAAGGACGGCCCCTGTGGCACGCGGTGCAGGCGCCCCTCGCGCAATGCCTCGCGCACCATGCGCAGGGGGAAGTAGCCGGCGCCGCCGCTTTGCGCCAGGTACTGAATGCCCAGCCAGCCGATGTTGGCGTACAAGGGCGGCGGCGGGTGATCGGGAAAGTGCACGGAGAACTGGTGGAAAAACTCGGGCCCCCAGTCCACATGCACATAGCCCGGATCGGGCCACGGGCACTGCGGATCGGTGGACACCAGCACAAGGGTCTCGTCGAACAGCCGCTCTATCGCCAGGCCGGGCCGTGTCTCGGGGGTGTACAGGACACCGATGTCTATGGTGTTGTGTATCAGGCCCTGCATGATGTCGGCCTCGAAGCCTATCTCCAGACGCAGCGAGACGGTGGGCGCAGCGCCGCGCATCCACGCCACCCAGCGCGGCAGAAAACCCTCCCACAGGGCGATGCGGCCCGAGAGCGTGAGCCCCGCCGAATAGCCTTCCGGCAGTCCCACATCCTGGCGGGCTATTTCGACCGTGCGCACCAGGGATTGGGCGTGGCGCAGAAAACGCTGGCCGGCCGCGGTGAGTTCCGCACCATGCTTGCCGCGGCTGAAAAGCCTCGCCCCCAACTGGCTTTCCAGCGCCTGGATGCGGGCGCTCACGGTGGACTGCGTGATGTGGAGCTTGTGCGCCGCGCCGAGGAAATTGCCGGCCGCCACGACATGCAGGAAAGTACGCGCCTGTTCCGTGTCCATTTATCGAAAAACCCGATATAAAACCGCAAAATATTTCGTTTTTCTTATATTAGCAACTCCCCTAGACTTAGGCCTGCAGATCGCCGCCGGCCGGTTCCGCTTCAGAGACAAGGCCGGCGTGAACAAAACGGCGCACCTGTTTGCACTACGGAGGAACGCATGACTACGGAACTGCTGCAAATGAACCTTGACGAGGAAGGCTATCTCATCGAACCCGCGGAATGGACGGAAGACGCCGCGCAGGAACTCGCCAAACGCGAAAACATAGAGCTGACGCCTGAGCACTGGGAAACGATCCGCTTCATGCGCGACTACTACGAGGAACACCAGGTTGCGCCTGATGCCCGTTTCGTCATCAAATACCTCAACGACACGAAGGGCGCCGATCGCAACGTGCTCTTCCGCCTCTTCCCCTACGGCTACGTCAAGCAGGCCTGCAAGATCGCCGGCATGAAGCGGCCGCGCGCCTGGAGCACGGGCTGAAAGCCGGCCGCTTCAAGGGCGTGCGGAAAAGCCTTGACCCGGCCGAACGCGACGACCAAGGCTATCTGCGCGACCCGGGACAGTGGAACGGGGCCCCGGCCTGCGTCATCGCCGGCGAGGAAGGCAGGGAGATGGACACCGAGCGCTGGCAAGTCGTCGCTCACGCCTACTACCTGGAGCGCGCTGCCGTGCCGGAAGCGCGCACCGTGCTCAAGCCTCTGCAAGCTTCCTGGGGCGCCCAGCCGCAGGCCTATAAGATGTCTGCGCTGTTTCCCCGCGGCTACGGCCAGCAGGCCTGCAAGATCGCGGGCATGCGCAAGCCGCTCAAACTGATGCCCGACGTTTGACGCACCGGCATTTCCCAACACACGGCAACCGCCCTACAAGTCACTCCAACAACGCAACTCACAAGAAAAGATCATGGAACTGCTGCTGAAGATGTTCATGACTCCTACCGTCATCCACGTTCCCCACCCCGGCCACAGGGAGAAGTGGATATCCGGACTGGGCGGCCTCGTGGGGATATCCCTTACCGTGCTGGTCAGCCGTCTGGCGCTCGGGGACCACATTGCCGTGCTGGTGGTGGCCTCCATGGGAGCGAGCGCAGTGCTGCTGTATGCGGTCCCCCATAGCGCCTTCTCCAGCCCCTGGGCGGTGCTGGGCGGCCACGGCGTGTCGGCGCTGGTAGGCGTCATCTGCGCCATGCTGATCCCCGACCCCGTGATCGCGACGTCCGTCGCGGTAGGACTCGCCATCACCGCCATGTATTACCTGAGCTGCATCCATCCCCCGGGCGGCGCTACTGCCTTCTTCGCCGTCATGGGTGGGCCCGCAGTGCACGCCCTGGGCTTCGGCTATGTGCTGTTTCCCGTGCTGGTGAACGCTGCCATCCTGATCGCGGTGGCAGTGGTGTTCAACAAGACCCTGCGCGCGAAGCAGGAAGCCCATGTCGCCGAAGTCGAGTCGCA
>JAJXXS010000288.1 GCA_021780975.1 Pseudomonadota bacterium | reverse complement strand
TGGTCAAGCCCACGGCGGCCGGTCTGGTGACCAACCTGGTGGTCACGACCGACGCCGGGCGGGTCTATTACATGACCCTGGTGAGCGACGCCCATGACTACGTGCCGCTGGTCGGCTTCTACGACCCGCAGCAACTGGTGATCAACATGCAGCAGCAGGCAGCGCAGGCGAGGGCGGCTGAGCAGGCCAGGGTCGAGGCCAGGAAGAAGGCTGTGGTTGCCCCCATGGGCAGCATAGACCCTGCCAGCCTGGACTTCGACTTCATCTGCAAGGCGGACGACGGCCATGCCGATCTTGAGAACGCCGATCTGAAGCCCGTGCGCGTCTTCGCAGGGGGTGGGCACACCTACCTGCAGATGCCGCCCGACATGAAATACACCGACGCGCCAGCCGTGTTCAACGTCACCAACGGCCAGACGGAGCTGATGAACAGTCGCCTGGTGCATGGCTACTACATCATCGATGGCCTGCCGCAGACGTTCAAACTGGTCGTCGGCGTGGGCAAGGGCGCCCGCAGCGCGACTTGCAGGCACGGTCAGGCAGGTGGTGGCGGCTGGTTCTCTGGGCGGTGAGGGCGCGTCATGACTGAAGCGATTCAAGACGACAAGCCCCTGGACGAGAGTCTGCTCAACCAGGACCTCAACGGCGCCGCGGCGCCCAAGAAGGGAGGGGCCCTGAGCATCAAGGGCACGCCGCGCGAAGGCGGAGCGCGCCTGAGCAAGAACTTCAAGAAGATTGCCTTCGTCGGCGGCAGTGTCGTCGTCGGTGGGATGGTGATCGGCATTCTGACGGCCGGCAACAAGAGCCAGCCCACTGAGAGTTCAGGGACGACCGCCATGGTCGGGCAGACCTCGCCGGACGTCGCTGCCATGCAGCGCGCTGCTCAGCAGCATTTGGGCGGGCCTGTGGCGGCGTCATCCGATCTAACCGGCAATGCCGCCGCATCTCCGCCCGTCGGCGCAGCCAGCAGCCCGGGCGCGCATTTGAACCACCCGAACAACCCCGGCGTGGCATTGCACGCCAGCGGCGAGTCGCCACAACTCACGCCGGCGCAGAAGTACCGCTGTTGGCTGATCGAGCAGCACTACAAGGATCTGGAAGGCGCCATATTGGCGGACCAGACTGCACACTTGGCCAAGACCAACGCGGGGAGCGTGGGAATGACGGGCAGCATCCAGTCCCAGGCCGCAGCCCCATCGCGAGCCGACGCACTGCGCAACCTCACGGCTTTTGCCGCAACGCCCCAGGGCGCGGCTGATCCCAACCTCCAGAAAGCCCTGGCCGCGCTTCAGCGTGCCTCGGGTATGGCTGGCGGCGCCCAGAGCCCGCAAGCCCAGAACAAGGTGTTCCTGGCCAGCCAGGAACACAAGGCATCGAGCGGCTACCTCGATGCGGCGGCGCAACCGCCCATCGGCAACCATGAACTGTTTGCCGGCGCCGTCATCCCTGCGGTCATGCTGACTGGCATCGACAGCGATCTGCCGGGCACGATCACGGCGCAAGTGCGGCAGACGGTCTATGACAGTCTCAATCCGGACGTGGTGCTCATTCCCCAGGGCACGCGCGTCATCGGCGAGTACAGCAGCGACGTGGCCTATGGCCAGAGCCGCGTCCTAGTGGCCTGGAATCGGTTGATTTTTCCCAACGGCGCCATGATGGATCTGAAAGGGATGAGCGGCACGGACGGGGAGGGGCAGGCCGGATTCCACGACCGGGTTGACAACCATTACATGCGGATCTTTGGCAGTGCCGTCTTGATGAGCCTGCTTGGCGTGGGTGCGCAGCTGAGCCAGCCGCAGAACGCCGGCGTCCTCAACACCCCGTCTGCGAGCCAGCAGGCAGCCTCAGCCCTGGCTCAGCAGATGGACAATGTTGGCACCAACCTGCTCAACAAGAATCTGAGCATCCAGCCGACGCTGACAATACGGCCGGGCTACGCGTTCAACGTGCTGGTGAATCGCACGATGATCTTGCCGCCGTATCCAGGGCGGTAGAGCGGAGGCCAAGGCGTGCCGCATGGGGATATAGCGACCACGCGGCTGAAGCAAATCTACGGAAATCCCGTATAATTTAGCCATGCGCACGGTCATCGAAACCCCGACGTTCCAGAAGCAGGCGGATCGCATCTGGGCCGAAGAGGAGCGGCTGCAGTTCATCACATGGATCGCCGAGCATGCTGACGCGGGCGACGTGATTCCGGGGGCGGATGGAGCACGCAAGGTGCGCTGGAAGCGCGCAGGCAGCGGCAAGTCCGGCGGGGTGCGCGTGATCTACTTTAACCTGACCGACGAGGAGGCTGTGCTGCTGGTGGCGGTCTACGCCAAAGCTGAGCAGGACAACATGCTTCCCAAGGACATCCGAAAGGTGGTGTGAAATGGACGTGAACAAAATCGTCAGGGCTATCGAGGCCGACGCGGGCGAGCCACTGCCAGATCTGCGTCAGGCTCTGGCCGAGGCTAGGGCGCGGGTGGGGCGCGTGACGACTCCCGAGCAGATTCTTGTGCGCAAGGCCCGAGAGGCGTCGGGATTGACGCAGGCAGCGTTCGCGGAACGCATCTCAACACCAGTCGCAACCTTGCGTGATTGGGAGCAGGGGCGTTTCGCTCCGCCTGGCGGCGTGCTGTGCCTGCTGCGCCTCATTGCACGTCACCCGGACTTGACGCAAGAGCTTGCCGCCTGAAGGCGCAAGGGGGCGCTTGAGAAATGCCTCAGAACCTTCTTCTCCATGGTTCGAAACATGGTATAAATGTTCCAAGTTATTGATTTTTATATAAAATAGACTCCCCCTCTCTCCGCCAATAATCTA
>JAJXXS010000207.1 GCA_021780975.1 Pseudomonadota bacterium | reverse complement strand
CTTCGTCGATGCGGTTGATGAACTCCGGGCGGAAGTAGTTTTTCACCTCACTCAGCACCGCCAGCTTCACCACCTGGTAGTCGTCGCCGGCCATCTGCTGGATCATCTGCGAGCCGAGGTTGGAGGTCATGACGATGACGGTGTTCTTGAAGTCCACCGTGCGCCCCTGACCATCGGTCATGCGCCCGTCATCCAGGGCCTGCAGAAGCACGTTGAAGACATCCGGATGGGCCTTCTCCACCTCATCCATGAGGATCACGGAATACGGCTTGCGCCGGACGGCCTCGGTCAGATAGCCGCCTTCCTCGTAGCCCACATAGCCTGGCGGCGCGCCGATGAGGCGGGCCACGGAGTGCTTTTCCATGAACTCGCTCATGTCGATGCGGATCAAGTGATCCTGGCTGTCGAACAGGAATTCCGCGAGCGCCTTGCACAACTCGGTCTTGCCCACACCAGTGGGGCCGAGGAAGAGGAAGGAACCATACGGGCGGTTGGGGTCGGACAGGCCCGCGCGCGAACGGCGGATGGCGTCCGACACCAGGCGCACGGCTTCGTTCTGGCCCACCACGCGCTCGTGCAGCTTGTCCTCCATGTGGATGAGCTTGTCGCGCTCGCCCTGCATCATCTTCGAGACCGGAATGCCCGTGGCACGACTCACCACCTCGGCGATCTCTTCGGCACCCACTTGCGTGCGCAAAAGCTTGAAGCTGCGCTCCTGGCCTTCGGCCGCGGCGGCGGCCTTCAACTGCGCTTCCAGCTGCGGCAGCTTGCCGTATTGCAGCTCGGCCACCTTGTCAAACTTGCCCTGGCGCTGGAAATCGGCCATCTGCGCGCGCAGCTTGTCGATTTCCTCCTTGACGTGGGCGGCACCCTGCACGGAGGCTTTTTCCGCCTTCCATACCTCCTCCAGATCGGCGTATTCCTTGCCCAAGCGTGCGATTTCATCCTCGATGAGGGCAAAGCGCTTTTGCGAGGCTTCGTCCTTTTCCTTCTTCACCGCCTCGCGCTCGATCTTGAGTTGGATCAGGCGGCGGTCGAGCTTGTCCATGGACTCCGGCTTGGAGTCGATCTCCATCTTGATGCGCGCGGCCGCTTCGTCGATGAGGTCGATGGCCTTGTCCGGCAAGAAGCGGTCGGTGATGTAGCGATGGGAAAGCTCTGCCGCGGCAACGATGGCAGGGTCGGTGATCTCCACGCCGTGGTGCAGTTCGTACCTTTCCTGCAAACCGCGCAGGATGGCGATGGTGTCCTCGACGCTGGGCTCTTCCACCAGCACCTTCTGGAAGCGGCGCTCCAGGGCGGCGTCCTTCTCGATGTACTTGCGGTATTCGTCCAGCGTGGTGGCGCCGATGCAATGCAGCTCGCCGCGCGCCAGGGCGGGCTTGAGCATGTTGCCGGCATCCATGGCGCCTTCCGCCTTGCCGGCACCCACCATGGTGTGGATCTCGTCGATGAAGACGATGTTGCGGCCGGGATCCTGCGCCAGCTCCTTGAGCACGGCTTTCAGGCGCTCCTCGAATTCGCCGCGATATTTGGCGCCCGCCAGAAGGCCCGCCATGTCCAGCACCAGGACTTTCTTGTCCTTGAGCGTGTCGGGCACTTCGTCGTTGACGATGCGCTGCGCCAGGCCTTCGACGATCGCGGTCTTGCCCACGCCGGGCTCGCCGATCAGAACGGGGTTGTTCTTGGTGCGGCGCTGCAGGATCTGGATGGCGCGGCGGATTTCGTCGTCGCGGCCGATGACCGGATCGAGCTTGCCCTGCTGGGCGCGCTCGGTAAGGTCCAGCGTATATTTCTTCAGCGCCTCGCGGCTGGATTCGGCTTCAGGATTTTGCACGGCTTCCCCTCCCCGCACGGCAGTGATGGCGGCTTCCAATGTAGCGCGGCTGGCGCCCGCCTGCTTGAGCAGGCGCCCAACTTCGCCCTTGTCGTCCAGGGCGGCGAGCAGCAGCAGTTCGGACGCGATATAGGCATCGCCGCGTTTCTGCGCTTCCTTGTCGGCAAGATTGAGCACGGCATTGGATTCGCGCGAGAGCTGCACGTCGCCGCCATGGCCTTCCACCTTGGGCAGGCGCGCCAGGGCCTGCTCCAGGCCCAGCTTGAGCTGCGGCACATTGACGCCGGCGCGGGTCAGGATGCTGGCGGCCGAGCCATCCGCCTGGCCGACGAGGCTGGCCAGCAGGTGGAGCGGTTCGATGAATTGATGGTCGCGCCCCACAGCCAGGCTCTGGGCATCCGAGAGCACTTGCTGAAAGGCAGTGGTGAGTTTGTCGAAACGCATGGTTTTCCCCACAAAACATTAGTGCTTATGTGGGGAAGGCGTGCGCCATTTCAAGACGCGGCGCCCCCGATTTTTTTGGCCATGGCAAGCATCAGGTCGTCGTTCCGGCAGCCCCTGCCTCGCCGCACACACACAGCGGCGCGCGGCGTTTCCGGCCGAGAGGGATCGTGTAGCGCCGTAATTCGACTCGCCTTCTGTGGGCGCCCCGAGCCCCCAAGGCCCACGGCGCGTGGCCAATGGCAGACCTGCGCCCCCAAAGCTCGGCGCAATGCAGCAGAACATTCCTCGTATATCCCCATTCCACGCCGCTGACCATCAGGTAGAGGCTGCGCTCACGACAATCGGTGCCTCCGCAAAGCCTTCTTGATCCAAAGCCCGGCGCGGCCCTGCCCGCGCTGGCGCTGGGTGGCGGCCTACGCGCGCTATCCCGCCGACACGATTTAATCTAGACTGCACCAAGCCTTCCAAAGGCTGAACAATCAAGATAACTAGGGGAGAGTAGAAAATGAGCTTTACTGTGCCGGAGCAATACCGT
>JAJXXS010000353.1 GCA_021780975.1 Pseudomonadota bacterium | reverse complement strand
CCTGCGCGAGGGCGTGGACAAGGAGGCGCTGCCGCGCTCCATGCAGGTGTTCCTCGATTCGCCCATGGCGATCTCGGCGACGGAAATCTTCCGCCGCCATCCCGAGTGCTACGACGCGCCCACCAAGCGCCTGTTCGACGACGGCCACGATCCCTTCCAGTTTCCCGGGCTGCACTACCTGCGCGAGGCGGCCGAGTCGATGGCGCTCAACCGCATCAGCGGCGGCGCGGTGATCATGGCCGGCTCGGGCATGGCCACCGGCGGGCGCGTGCGCCACCACCTCAAGAATTCGCTGTGGCGCGAGGACTGCAGCGTGGTGTTCGTCGGCTTCGCCGCGCACGGCACGCTGGCGCGGCGCATCATCGACGGCGCGCCCGTGGTGCGGGTGCTGGGCGAGGACATCCCGGTGCGCGCGCGCATCCACACCATCAACGGCTTTTCCGCGCACGCCGACCGCGACGAGTTGCTCGCCTGGCACCGCCGCGCCGCGCCCAAGCGGACCTTCCTGGTGCACGGCGAGGCGGAGACCATGGCGGCCTTCGCCCAGGCGCTGGGCGGCGCGCAGGTGGAGATGCCGGCGAAAGGGGACAGCTTCGAGCTGTAGGTTTTTTTGATCGGCAGTCGTCAGCGATGAGCTGTCAGTGGTCTGCCAACTTCTAGGACGCGGCGGCGGTCCGGGCGTCGGCCAGGCCGGCTCCGGGTTCCAGCAACTTGGGGCGGCCGTACAGATAGCCCTGCACCCAGTCGATGCCGATCTCCCGCAAGGTGTCGGCCGTGGCCTGGTCTTCCACGCCTTCGGCGATGGTGAGCACCTCCATGTCGCGCGCGAGATCCTGGATGCCGCGCAGGATGCGGCGGCCGCGCGGGTTGACGTTGACCTGGGCGATGAGGTCGCCGCTGATCTTGAGGAAGGAGAAGGGCAGTTCCGCCAGGTAGTGGAAGGACGAATAGCCGCTGCCGAAATCGTCCAGGGCGAGGCGGATGCCGTACTCCAGGAAGGGCTCGAGCAGGCGCTTGGCCTCCTGCAGGTCGCCCAGCAGCTCGCGCTCGGTGATCTCGATGACGAGCGGCTTTTGCGTGCCGATGCGGTCGCCGCACGCCGAGCAGATGACCTTGGCGCGCCCGATCAGATCGTCCACCAGCTCGGGGTGGCGCAGGAGGTCGGCGGAGATGTTGACCAGGCGGGTCAGGGGGGCCTGTCCGGAGAGCACGCGCACGGCGCACTGGTCCATGGTCTGGCGCATGATGGCGTGGTCGATGCGGTGGGCGAGCTGCAGCTGGCTGGCCTGGACGATGAAGCGGGCCGCTTCCATCATCTGGCCGTCGGCTTGCACCAGGCGGGCAAGGGCCTCTTCCGCCACCAGCGCCCCGTCCGCCAGGCGGATGATGGGCTGGTAGGCCGGGCGCAGGCGGTCCTCGCTGATGGCCTGGTCGATCTCGTTGGCCATGAAGTAGAGGCTGTGCGCCTGGGTGCTGGCGCGCACCACGCGGTTGCGCCCGCCGGCCTTGGCGTCGTAGAGCGCCGAGTCCACGCGCGCCAGCAACTCCTGCAGGCTGACCCCGGCCGCCGGCAGGCAGGCCACGCCTATGCTCACGGTCACGCTCACCGAGCGGCCGTCGCCGAGGTCGACGGGCTGGCTCGCCACGGCGCTGCGCACGCGCTCGGCGAGGCTCTTGCCGCCGTCGCAGGCGGTGCCGGGCAGCAGGCAGAGGAATTCCTCGCCGCCCCAGCGGCTGGCCCAGTCCTCGGTGCGCAGCGACTGCCGCAAGGCGCTCGCGGTGGCGGCGATGACAAGGTCGCCGGCCTGGTGGCCGTAGTTGTCGTTGATGATCTTGAAGCGGTCGATGTCGCACAAGAGCAGGCAGAAGCCGCTGCTCTGGCGCTGCGCCTGGGCGACGAAGCGCTGCAGGATTTCCTGCATGGCCTGGCGTGTGAGCAGGCCGGACAGGCTGTCGACGGTGGCCATGCGCTGCAGCTTCTGGCGCAGCGCCGCCTGCGCCATGGCGGCGTCGGCGAGGTAGCCGAACGCGGCAAAGGAATCGAGGCCGACCTGCTCGAAATAATCGGGCAGATCGGCATATACGGAGACGATGCCGCGGCTGGTCTCCCCGGCCTTGCCGAAGGGGATGACCAGGCTGGCCTCCAGGCCGAATGCCTGCGCCTGTTCGCGCCAGGGGCTGAAAACGGCGGCGTCGCGCGTATGCGTCACCACCATCTCGTGCTTTTCCAGGCCGCGGCGCGCGGGGCCGGCGCGTTCCGCCTCGCTGAGGCCGATAGACAGGCCTTCGGCATAGGCGAGCGCAGGGCCGGCGGCGTATTGCGCGCGCAGCACGGCGGACTCCGGGTCGCCGATGAACATCCACACCAGGCGGATGTGGCTGGAGGCGGTGACGAGGGTGTCGCAGAAGCGCTTGAGGATGGCCAGGGTGTCTTCGTCCTGGGCCAGGTCGGCCCCGGCGCTGAGCATGGCCTGCTGGACGATGCTGCGTTCATCCAGGTCGGGGGCGGGCAGAGGGTGATTCATGAGCTTGGGTCTGGGGGGGCCGGGGCTTTCTGCGCGCCGTGGAACAGGAACACAGTCACAATAACGTCGTCCGCGCCGCCGGCTTGAGTGTGGTTAAGCAAAGATTAACAAAACAGGCTTTCCAGGCCGTGCTGCGCCCGCCAGCCCAGGTCGCGTGCGGCGCGGCTGCAGTCGAGGCTGAGGGGGCCGGCGAGGCCCTGGAGCCAGCCCGGCTCGCCGCCGCTTGCGGTCAGCAGCCAGGCGCCGTAGTGGAGCGCCTTGATGGCCGCCAAGGGCAGCCCGATGGGGCGGCGCCCGCTGCGCGCGGCCAGCTCGCGCAGGGTGAAGCTGGCCGGGTGGGCGAGATTGTAGGGTCCGGCGGCGGGTCTTTCCAGGGCGGCGAGGATGGCTGCCGCCACATCATCCTCGTGCACGCATTGATAGCGCGGCAGGGGGTTGCCGACCGCCGGATAGAAACGGGTTTGCGCCATGCGGCGCAGGAAGGGCTGGGCGTGCGGACCGAGGATGACATGCGGGCGCAGGCGCACCACGTCCCCATGGTGCGTGTCCAGCCAAGCGTCCAACTGGGCCTTGTGCTGCGCGTAATGGAAGCCGGGCAGGGGGGCGAGGGGGGCGGATTCGGCGAGATCCTCGCCGTTGCCGTAGACGCTGGCGGAAGACAGGTGCACCACGCGCGGCAGGCCGGCGGCGGCCTCGAACAGGCGCTGGCTGGCGGCGACATTGACGGCGCCCATGCGCGCCAGGGGCATATGCCCGCGCATTACCACGTAGGCCAGGTGAACCAGCGCGTCGTGGCCCGCCAGCAGCGCCCTCCAGTCGGCCGTGCAGAGGTCGGCCAGGATTTCGCGGTAGCGCGGGTGCGCGAATCCGGAGGGGCGCAGGTCCAGCCCGGTGACGGCTGCGACGCCGGGCGCTGCGAGCAGGCGCGGCAGCAGGGCGGCGGCCAGATGCGAGGCGGCGCCGGTGATGAAGACCTTCATGGCAGCTGCGGCAGCACCTCGGCTGCCAGGCAGGCGAGACTCTCCCGCGCCACCGCGCTCTCCACTGCGCCCGCGCCCACGGCCAGCAGCAGGTGGGTGACGCCGGCGCGGGCGTAGCGCGCAAGCCTGCTGCGGCAGTGCGCGGGGTCGCCCACCACGGCCATGCCCAGGGCTTCCAGGACGCGCAGCTTGATGCCCAGGCCGATGAGGCGGCGCAAGCGTCCGAGATCGTGGAAATGCTCGTAGCTCGGATACAGTCGTTCCAGCACCGGCAGGGTCGATCTGAACAGCTCCCCGTAAAACCATTCGAAGGCGGGCTGGGCAAGCCGGCGTGCGCGCGCGCCGTCGGGCAGGCACAGCACGCCCACCGTCATGCCGACGCGCGGCGCGCCGGGCCCGGACCAGGCTGCGCGGTAGGCGGCGATGTCCTGGCGCACCATGAACCAGGGCTTGAACGGCCCGGCCAGCACGCCCAGGCCCTGCTCGGCGGCCCAGCGGAAGGAGGCAGGGCTGACGGCGGCGCTCCACAAGGGCGGCGGCGTCTGCACGGGCGCGGGCAGGATGGCCAGGCCGCGGTAGGGCTCGGGCAGGGGCTGGCCGGAGCATGCGGCGCGCAGCACGTCGAGGCCGCTTTGGGTGAGGGCGCGGCTGTGCGCCATGGCGGCCCCGAAGGCGGCGTATTCGCGCGGCGAGAAGCCGCGCCCGATGCCGATTTCCAGGCGTCCGGCGGACAGCAGGTCCAGCGTCGCCACGCGCTCGGCGACGTGCAGCGGGTGGTGGTAGGGCAGGGGGATGACCCCCAGCCCCAGGCGTAGATGGCGGGTGCGCTGGCTGGCGGCGGCGAGGAACAGTTCGGGCTTGGTGGAATGGGAATAGCCCGGCATGAAATGGTGCTCCACCAGCCAGGCACACCCGTAGCCGAGGCGGTCCGCCAGTTCCAGCTCGGCGAGGGTGTCCTCGTAGAGCTGCGCCTCGCTGCGTGGCAGGAAAGGCGGCAGGGAGAGCTCGTAGAAGAGGTCGCAGCGCATGGAGGCCGATTATCGCCCAGGCGCGCAGGGCGTAGCGGCTTGGCCGCAACGGTCGGGCAAATTCCTGCCGCCGCGCGAGGGCATAGTCCACGGCCAAGCAACAGCGTTTGCTAAAATTCGACGGCTAATTGTCACGGACGGAAATAGTTTGACCGACGACGCTCTGGTCGAGATCGAGGATCTGCACTTCGCCTACGGCGGCAAGGCCGTGCTGCAGGGCATCAACCTGCGCGCGCGGCGCGGCCAGGTGGTGGCCATCATGGGCGCCAGCGGCGGCGGCAAGACCACGCTGCTGCGGCTCATCTGCGGCCAGCTCAGGCCCACGGCGGGGCGCGTGCGCGTGGCCGGCCAGGTGGTGAACGAACTCAAGCGGCGCGAACTCTACCGCCTGCGCCGCCGCATGGGCATGCTGTTCCAGTTTGGCGCGCTCTTCACCGACATGTCGGTGTTCGACAACGTCGCCTTCCAGTTGCGCGAGCATACCGACCTGCCGGCGGACATGATCCGCGACCTGGTGCTCATGAAGCTCCATGCCGTGGGTCTGCGCGGCGCGGCCGGTCTCATGCCGGCGCAGCTGTCCGGCGGCATGGCGCGGCGCGCCTCGCTGGCGCGCGCCATCGCCCTCGATCCGGAACTGATGATGTACGACGAACCCTTCACCGGCCTGGACCCCATCTCCCTGGCGGTGGCGGGCAATCTCATCCGCAGGCTCACCGACACCCTGGGCATGACCTCCCTGGTGGTGACCCACGACGTACAGGAGTCCTTCGCCATCTGCGATTACGTCTACATCATGGCGAACGGCGTGATCGCCGCCGAGGGCACGCCGGCCGACATCGAGAAATCCGACCTGCCCTTCGTGCGCCAGTTCGTGCGCGGCGAGATCGACGGCCCGGTGCCGTTCCACATGCCGGCACCCGACTACGCGGACGACCTTGGTTTGGGGCAGGCCCATGTTTAGCGCCATCTATCGTGGCGTGGGCGGCATCGGCCGGCGCGTGCGGGAAGGGGTGTGGACCCTGGGTTATGCCACGCGCTTCTTCGTCGCCATCCTGCTGCGCTCGGGCGATCTGCTGCGGCGACCCGGATTGGTATTGCGCGAGCTTTATTATGTCGGCGTGCTGTCGGTGATCATCATCCTGGTGTCGAGCCTGTTCGTCGGCATGGTGCTGGGCCTGCAGGGCTACGAGACGCTCAAGATCTATGGCTCCGACTCGGCCCTGGGCGTGCTGGTGGCGCTGTCGCTCACGCGGGAACTGGGGCCGGTGGTGGCGGGGCTGCTGTTCGCCAGCCGGGCCGGCACGGCCATCACCGCCGAGGTGGGGCTGATGAAGACCACCGAGCAGCTGTCGGCCATGGAAATCATGGCCGTGGATCCCATCGCCCGCGTGGTGGCGCCGCGTTTCTGGGCGGGCGTGATTTCCATGCCGCTGCTGGCCGCGATGTTCACGGCGACGGGCATTTTCGGCGGCTATCTAGTGGGGGTGGTGCTGATCGGCCTGGACGACGGCACGTTCTGGTCGCAGATGCAGTCGGCCGTGGAATGGCATCACGACGTGTTAAACGGCATCATCAAGAGCGCCGTGTTCGGCGTCGCCATCAGCGTCATCGCGCTGTTCGAGGGCTTCGACGCACAGCCGACGGCGGAGGGCGTGGCGCTCGCCACCACGCGCACGGTGGTGGTGTCCAGCCTGGCGATACTGGGGCTGGATTTCGTGCTCACGGCATTCATGTTCAAGGGATAGGCATGCAACGGGGAATACTGGATTTCTGGGTCGGGCTGTTCGTCATCGGCGGCATCGCCGCGCTGCTGTTTCTCGCCATCAAGGTGAGCACCATCAATACCGTGAGCGCCTCCAACAGCTACGCGGTGACGGCGGATTTCAACAACATCGGCGGCCTCAAGGTGCGCGCGCCGGTCAAAAGTGCCGGCGTGGTGGTCGGGCGGGTGGCAAAAATTTCCTTTGACAACAACAAGTTCGAGGCATTGGTGACCTTGCGCCTGGACAATCGCTATCAATTTCCGGCCGATACATCCGCTTCCATCCTGACTTCGGGGCTGCTCGGCGAGCAATATGTGGCGCTGGAGCCCGGAGGCGATACCAAAAACCTGGCCAATGGCAGCAAAATCCAGATCACCCAGTCCGCCGTGGTGCTGGAGAATCTCATCAGCCAGTTCATCTACAACAAAGCTCAGGAAAAAGGAGCAGGCCATGCGAATCCGTAACACCCTCGTTGCCTTGGCGGTACTCGGCGTCATCGCCGCCCCGGCGCGTGCCGAGACCGTGACCCTGGATCAGGCCATCGAAATGAGCCTGCACGCCGATCCCCGCATCAAGGAAAAGGAGCAGCTGGTGCACGCCGCCCAGGCCCTGCTCGCCGAGGTGCGGGGGCACGGCGGCTGGCAGATGGGGGCGAATGCCTTCATCGGCCTGGCGCCCAGCGTCGACGGCGGCATCTTCGCCAACGGAGCGCAGTCCGGCACCGTGCTGCGCTCCGATGGTGCCCATCTGCACGGCATCACGCCCTGGGCCCACCTCGAATTCACCATCATCAAACCGCTCTACACCTTCGGCAAGCTCGAGAACTACGGCGTCGCCGCCAAGGACAACATCGCCGTGCAGAAGGCCGAGACGCGCGTGACCCAGGCCGACATCGTGTACGACACCAAGCGTGCCTACTACGGTTATCTGACGGCGCGCGAAACCCACAGCTTTCTGGAAGAGATCAACGGCAAGCTCAAGAGCACCATCGAGAGCGTCAACAACAATCTCAAGGCCGACCGCGGCAACGCCACGCAGGCCGATCTCTATGCGCTGCAGGCCGCCCAGGGTCTGCTCGGCAAGTATCTGGCGCAATCCGCGGCGGTGGAGAGCATCGCGCTGGACGGGCTCAAGGTGCTGACCGGCGTCGGCATGCAGGGCGATCTCCAGATCGCCGACACGCGCCTGGCGCCGGTGCCTTTCCCCGGGCAGTCCGTCGATGCGCTGCAGAACCGTGCGCTGGCCGACCGGCCGGAGATGGCTGCCCTGGAGGCGGGCCTGCAGGCGCGCCGCGCCCTGGTGGCGGCCAAAAAGGCGGAGGACTGGCCCGACCTTTATGCCGGCGTGGCGGCCATGGGCAATTACGCGCCGGGGCGCGACAAGCTCAACAATCCTTATATCTATGACCCCTTCAACAGCTACGGCCTCACCCCCGTCGTGGGCGTGAAATGGAATATCTCCTTCGATGTCAACCGCGCCAGGGTGGATCGCGCCCAGGCCGAGCTGGAAGCGCTGCAGTACAAGAAGCAGTATGCCCTGGCCGGCATCCCCTTCCAGGTGGCCGAGGCCTACGCCAACGCGCAGGCCAACCGCAAGTCGGTGGACGAACTGGGTGACGGCGCAGCGGCGGCGCGGCGCTGGGTGGTGGCCAATCTGGCCGACTACAACGCCGGCTTCACCAGTGCCGAGAAGGTTTCCGACGCCCTCAAGAACTACGTTCTGCTGCAGGCCGACTATCTCAAGACCATTTACGACTACAACATGGACGTGGCGCGGCTCGCCAAGCTGACGGGCGAACCCCGCTGAGGCGCCGCGCTCGAATACCCATCCCCCCATCAAGACAGGAAACCGCAATGAGAAAACTGCTGCTGCTCCCATTTCTGCTGCTCCTGACGTGGACCTGCAGCGTCTGGGCCGCCGCCATGACGCCGCCCGACGTGCTGGTGAAGTCGACCACGGAGGAAGTCCTCAATGTCCTGCGCAAAGAGAAGGGCATGCTCAACAATGACGACAAGGTCTATGCGCTGGTGGAAGAGAAGGTGCTGCCCAATTTCGATTTCGACCGCATGACCCAGCTTGCGGTCGGGCGCTACTGGCGCCAGGCCACGCCGGCGCAGAAGGAGGCGCTGGTGAAGCAGTTCAAGGCCTTGCTGGTGCGCACCTATGCGGGCTCCCTGCATGCCTTCAACAACCAGACGGTGGATTTCCGCCCCTTCTCCATGCCGCCCAATGCCACCGACGTGACGGTCAAGACCGTCATCCAGCAGCCGGGCGGGCAGGCTCCGCTGCCGGTCGACTACAGCCTGTACCAGACCCCATATGGCTGGAAGGTCTACGACGTGGCCATCGACAACGTGAGCCTGGTGCTCAACTACCGCAGCTCCTTCGGCCAGATCGTGCGCCGCTCAGGCATCAACGGCCTGATCGAATCGCTGCAGGCGAAGAATGACCCGGCCAAGCATTGAGGGTCTGGAAGTCAGTGGCGGCAGCGCGCGCGTGAGCGGCGTGCTGGCGCTGGAGAGCGTCGCCTCCTTGCTGGGGGCGCTCGAACCGCTGCTGGCGCGGGGCGAAATCTCCTCCCTCGACGTCAGCGCTGCGCGCAGCCCGGATTCGGCCGCGCTTGCCTTCCTGTTCGCTTGCCGCCGCCGCGCCGCGGCGCACGGCCGTGCCTTGCACATCTCCGCCCTGCCGCAGGCGCTCACGGCGCTGGCCGCGCTCTACGGGGTGGACGCCTTGCTCGTCGCATGAACGCCGCGCTGGCGGTGCGTGGCCTGGTGAAGCGCTACCCGGCGCTCACTGCCTTGCAGGGGGTCGATCTGGAAGTGCAGGAGGGCGAGTTTTTCGGTCTGCTGGGGCCCAATGGGGCGGGCAAGACCACCCTCATCAGCATCCTCGCCGGGCTTACCCGGGCCAGCGCTGGCCGGGCGGCGGTGATGGGCTACGACGTGCAGAGCCAGTATCGCGAGGCGCGCCGCCGCCTCGGCGTGGTGCCGCAGGAACTGGTGTACGACCCCTTCTTCACCGTGCGCGAGACGCTGCGCATCCAGTCCGGCTATTTCGGCCTCAAGCACAACGACGACTGGCTCAACGAGGTGATGCACCATCTCGATCTGCTGCCGCACGCGGAGAAGAACATGCGCGCGCTTTCCGGCGGCATGAAGCGACGCGTGCTGGTGGCGCAGGCGCTGGTGCACAAGCCGCCGGTGATCATCCTCGACGAGCCCACCGCAGGGGTGGACGTGAGCCTGCGGCAGGCGTTGTGGAAATTCGTCCAGAGTCTCAACCGCCAGGGCCACACCATCGTCCTCACCACGCATTACCTGGAAGAGGCGGAGGCCTTGTGCGGGCGCATCGCCATGCTCAAGAACGGCCGCATCGTCGCCCTCGACAGCACGCGCAACTTGCTGGCGCGCGCCGACGAGCGCTGTGCCACCCTGAATCTGCGCGGCGATGTCGCGGCGGCCGGCATCGCCGGCCTGACGGCGCACGGCGAGGGCGCATGGCGTTTCCGCTTCGAGCGCTACGAGGAGCTGGAGGCGCTGCTTGCGCGCCTGCGCGAGCAGCGCGTGACGGTGGAGGATCTGCAGCTGGCGCGCGCCGATCTCGAAGACGTGTTCAACCGCATCATCGCCACGACATGAGCGCCGGCTTCAACACCCTGCTCTACAAGGAGCTGCTGCGCTTCTGGAAGGTGGCCTTCCAGACCGTGCTGGCGCCGGTGATCACGGCGCTGCTGTACCTGCTGATCTTCTCCCACGTGCTGTCCAGCCATGTGCAGGTCTATCCGGGGGTGTCGTACACGCAGTTCCTGGTGCCCGGCCTGGTGATGATGTCGGTGCTGCAGAACGCCTTCGCCAACAGCTCCTCCAGCCTCATCCAGTCCAAGATCACGGGCAACATCGTCTTCGTCCTCTTGCCGCCGCTCTCCTATGCGGAATTTTTTCTCGCCTATCTCGCCGCCGCCATGGTGCGCGGCCTGGTGGTGGGGCTGGGCGTGCTGCTGGTGACGCTGTGGTTTGCGCCGCTGCGCGTGGATCACCCGCTCTGGCTCGTCAGCTTTGCCCTGCTGTCCTCGGGCGTGCTGGGCGGACTGGGCATCGTCGCCGGCGTCTGGGCGGAGAAGTTCGATCAGCTCGCCGCCTTCCAGAATTTCCTCATCATGCCGCTGACTTTTCTGTCCGGCGTGTTCTATTCCATCCATTCGCTGCCGCCTTTCTGGCACGAGGTGTCGCAATGGAATCCGGTGTTCTACATGATCGACGGTTTCCGCTACGGCTTCTTCGGCGCCGCCGACGTGGCTCCGGAAAAGAGCCTGCTGGTGGCCGCCGGCTGCTTTATGGCAATATCCGGCCTCACCCTGGCGCTGCTCAAGCGCGGCTACAAACTGAGGCATTGATTGATATGGTGACTCCCGAACAGATCAAAACTTGGATCGCTGCCGGGCTGCCCTGCGAACATCTCGAACTGGCGGGCGACGGCCAGCATTTCGAGGCGGTGATCGTGAGCGCCGAATTCCGCGGCAAGTCCATGGTGCAGCAGCACCAACTGGTGTACAAGGCGCTGGGCGAGCGCATGCGGGAGGAAATCCACGCCCTGTCCATGAAGACCTACACGCCCGAGGAGTGGGCCGCGCGCTGATCCTGCGCGGCTGGTATCCATGGACAAGCTGTTGATTCATGGCGGTACCGGGCTGGAGGGCGCGGTGCGCATCTCCGGCGCCAAGAACGCCGCCCTGCCCATCCTCACCGCCTCCTTGCTCACGGCGGGCGAACTGCGCCTCTCCAATGTGCCGCATCTGCGCGACATCAGCACCATGCTGGCCCTGCTCGGCCACATGGGCGTGCGCGTCACCCTCGACGAGTCCGGCCAGGTCAGCCTCAACGGCGGGCCGGTCGGCGTGCTGGAAGCGCCTTACGAGATGGTCAAGACCATGCGCGCCTCCATCCTCGTGCTGGGGCCGGCGCTGGCGCGCTTCGGCGAGGCGCGCGTGTCCCTGCCCGGCGGCTGCGCCATAGGCTCGCGCCCGGTCGACCTCCACATCAAGGGCCTGCAGGCCATGGGCGCGGAGATACGCATCGAGCACGGCTACATCCATGCCGCGGCGAAGAAGCTGCGGGGCGCGCGCTTTTTCATGGACACCGTGACGGTGACGGGCACCGAAAACCTCATGATGGC
>JAJXXS010000261.1 GCA_021780975.1 Pseudomonadota bacterium | reverse complement strand
CGGTTCGCAGACGCCCACGGGCAACAATCCGGCAGTGCTTGCGCACGGCATTTCGGTGGCCCTCTACAACACCGCCTTCGGGCTCATCGTCGCCATTCCGTCGATGATCTTTTATCGCTTCTTTCGTGCCCGGGTGGATGACCTGGTGGTGGAAATGGAGCAGCAGGCGGTGAAGCTGGTGGAAATTGTGCATGGGGAGCGCGGATGAATTTCCAGCGCGGACGTCAGCGCGAAATGCCGGAGATCAACCTGATCCCGCTCATTGACGTGCTGCTGGTGATCCTCATCTTCCTCATGGTCACCACCACTTATGCGCGCTACTCGGAACTGAAAATCAATCTTCCCACGGCATCGACCCAGCCGAGCCAGCAGAAACCCGACCAGATACGCGTCGGCGTGACCCAAGGCGGCCGCTACGAGATCGACGGCGCGCCCCTGGGCGGGGCGACCGTGGCGGCCCTCGCCGCGGGCCTGGCGCAAGCGGCCAAGGGCAAGAACGATGCCATCGTGGTGATCGATGCCGATGCGCTCGCCACCCAGCAATCGGTGGTCAACGTCATGGTGGCGGCGCAGCAGGTGGGACTCGATCGCATCAGCTTTGCCACCCAGAACGCCCAGTGAGGGGCGCACGCGCGCGCTGGCGCGCCTGAACGCGCCTGGCGATCCCTTCGGCGCCAACCTGCCCGCACTGTGGCTGCATGGCTTGGCGGATCGCCTGGCAGGCCGTCGCCACCGCCGCATTGCACGCTGGGGCAACCTCAGGCCCGTGGGCGAGCGCGGCAAGGTCATCTGGCTGCGCTGCGGCGACGATCCCTGGCAACTGCGCTTGGCGGTTGACCTCACCCGCGCGCTGCGCGCCCGGCGCTACGACATCCGTCTGGTGCTGACCTATGAAGCCGAATACGCCGATCTGCTGCAGCCACTCGACGATTGCCGCGCTACCGGCTGGGGCTATGCGCCCTGCGATCATCCGCGCGCCCTGCGTCGTGCCTGGCAGCGGCTGCGTCCCTACGGTGTCCTGCATATCGGCGTGGCGGAGCGCGCGCATTGGAAGGCGCGTCTGGCGGCGGAGCCGCGTGTGCTGTGGATCGATTGCCCGGACGCGGTGCCCGGGCAGCGCCGCTATCCGGCGAGCGAGCCGCAGGCCATGGATTGTGACGACTGCGCGCCGGTTGCCGACCTGCTCACGCGCCTGATCGAGGCGCAGGTCGATACCGCTTTCCGCGCCGCGGTTCTGGGCGCGCGCGCCGCCCACCTGTGGTGGATGCATGCGCCTGCGCCGGAACTCCTGACAGGCTGGCGCGAATTGTTTCCCGACGATGTCCTGTTCGTGAGCGGCGCACGGCCCGACACATGCTCGCTGCGCATCTCGCAGTGGGACCGCACTCCGCTGAGCGGCGGTGCGGTGGTCTGGGTGGACACGGACCGCTGGTGGCCAGCGCTGGCCGCATCGGCGCGGGCGATATACGTCCATGCCGGCGAGAGGGCATTGCTGTGGCAGGCGATGGCGGGGGGCGCGCCCCTGGCCATCGGTCATGGCAGCCAGCTGCCGCGTGCCGACCTGCACAGCCTAGTGCCGGCTCTGCGGACGACGCCGCTGCTGCAGGGATGGCGGGCGTACGCGGCAGATCCTGCGCTGTGCCGCGCCACCGGTGACCGTTTGCGGCGGCGCTTCTGGGAAGAGCGCAGACGCGCGGAGGAAGTGGGGGAGGAATTGCTCGAACGGGTGTTCAATTGGTGAGTGCCCCGGCTTTCTGGCAGCGGCGCGGCTGGCCTGCCTGTCTGCTCCTGCCCCTGGGGGGGCTGTTCTGGTTGTTTGCCGGGCTGCGCCGGCTGGCGTATCGACGCGGCTGGCTGCCCGCGCATCAGGTTGGCGTGCCGGTGGTGGTGGTCGGCAACCTCGGTGCCGGTGGCGCCGGCAAGACGCCTCTCGTGATGCGCCTCGTCGACGACCTGCGCCAGGCAGGCCATGTCCCCGGCGTGATCAGCCGGGGCTACGGCGGGCATGGGCGCGGCACGCAACTGGTGGATGCGGAAAGCGATCCTGCTGTGGTGGGCGACGAACCGGTGCTGATCGCCCGGGTTGCCGCCTGCCCGGTGGCGGTGGGGCGCGACCGCGTGGCGGCGGCGCGCCTGCTGCGCTCGCAGCATCCCGCCGTGGATGTCATCCTCAGCGATGACGGCCTGCAGCACTATGCATTGGCGCGCGATATCGAGATCGTCGTCGTCAATGGCGAGGCCGGGTTCGGCAACGCCTGGCCGCTGCCGGCGGGCCCCTTGCGCGAGCCGCTTGCACGCCTCAAGCGCGCGGACGCAGTCGTGCTGATGCAGCGGCCTGGGGTTTCGCCGCCGCGCCTGGAGCATCCGCGCGTGTTCGCTGTCGGGCCCAGGGCGGGGCGCATCTATTCCCTAGTCAGGCCGGGCGCGTCGCTAGAAGCGGCAGGACAGACGCGCAATATCGTCGCCGTGGCGGGCATCGCCCGGCCGCAGCAGTTCTTCCGCACTCTGGAGGGGCTGGGTTTCATTCTCGCTGAGCAACGGGCGTTTCCCGACCACCATGTTTTCCGGGCGGCAGACCTGGCCGCGGGACTGCCGGTGGTGATGACGGAAAAGGACGCGGTAAAATGCCGACCCTATGCCCGACCCGGCTGGTATGCACTGGAATGGCGGGTGGAGGAGAATGCGGACTTGCGCACCTGGCTCGCGCAGGAGCTCGCATCGCTTCTCTCCAGCCAGCCGGCAAGGACCGGCGCGGGCGCATCGCCGGCGTCGTGACCGTTGGCAGCAAGCCGCCGCTTGCCGGTGGCGGGCGGAGTCCGTCACCTCGTCGTGAGCGGCCGACTTGGCCGTGCGTCGCAAAAGAAGCTAGGCTAGGGCCGCCTGCGTAAGATTTCGCCACCCTATCGTTGCCGGACAACCATGGACACCAAACTGCTCGATATTCTCGTCTGCCCGATCTGCAAGGCGCCGCTGCGTTACCGCCGCGAAGCCAGGGAGCTCATCTGCAAGCCCTGTCGCCTGGCCTATCCCATCCGCGACGACATTCCCGTCATGCTGCCTGAGGAGGCGCGCGCGCTCGATCCTCTGGAAGAGGTCGAATAAAGCGGTGCGCTTCCATGCAGTCATCCCGGCACGCTTCGCTTCCACGCGCCTGCCGGGCAAGCCGCTGGCGGACATCGCCGGCCAGCCCATGGTGCTGTGGGTGGCTGGGCGCGCGCGCGCGGCCGGAGCGGAACGGGTCATCGTCGCCGCAGACGATGCGCGCATTGTCGACTGCGCCTCGGCGGCCGGCTTCGAGGCCCTGCTCACGAGCCCGGCACATGGCTCTGGCACCGAGCGCCTAGCGGAAGTGGTGGAGCGCATGGGTTGGGAGGAGGACGAAATCGTCGTCAATGTGCAGGGCGATGAGCCGCTCATTCCCGCCGACCTCATACGCCAGGCAGCCCTCGGCCTTGTCCTCCAGCCCGCCGCGGCCATCGCCACGCTGGCGCACGCGCTGCGCGGCGAGGAGGAGTTTCGCAATCCCAATGTCGTGAAAGTGGTCACCGACGCTGCAGGTTTCGCCCTGTATTTCTCACGCGCGCCCATCCCCTGGCCGCGCGATGCCTTTGCCGCAGGCGATTCGCTCCCGGACGGCATGCCAGTGCTGCGCCACATCGGCCTTTATGCGTATCGCGCGGGGTTTCTGCGCGCCTACGCGGGCCTGGCGGCAGCTCCCATGGAGCACTTCGAAATGCTCGAGCAGCTGCGTGCGCTCTGGCACGGCTATCGCATCATCGTGCAGGAGGCGGCGACGCTGCCGGCACCCGGCGTCGATACCCCCGAAGATCTCGCGCGCGTGCGCCTGCTGCTGCAATCCGCACGCTGAGGCGGCAGCCTCAGGGAGATGTGTGCGCGCTCTTGAGGCGCCCCACTGCGGCGAGTATGCCGCGCAGGATGTCCAGCGGTGGAGGTGGGCAACCCGGCACCCAGACATCGACCGGCAGCAGTCTGGCAATCCCCCCGCGGCAGGCGTAGCTCGCGCCAAAGATGCCGCCGTTTTTCGGACAGTCTCCCAGCGCCACGACCAGGCGCGGCTCCGGCATGGCCGCATAGGTGCGCAGGAGCGCTGTTTCCATGTTGTGCGTCACCGGTCCGGTGACCAGCAGGAGATCGGCGTGGCGCGGGCTGGCGACGAATTGGATGCCGAGACCCTCGATGTTGTAATAGGGATTGCTGAGGGCGTGGATCTCCAGTTCGCAGCCATTGCACGAACCGGCGTCGAGCTGGCGTATCGCCAGGGCACGGCCGAGGATGCCCAGCAGTTCCGCGCCGATGCGCCGGCGCTCCAGCTCTTCCGCGCCAGCCTCTTGCGGCGCCGGCTCGCTCGCATTCGTGCCCTGGACCATCAGCTTGAGAATGTTCCACATCAGCGGTCGTGCCCCGAATAGCTCAGGTTGAAGGATTTGTTGATAAGGGGGAAGTCCGGGACGATGTTGCCCATGACGGCGTGTTCGAGCGCCAGCCAGTTGTGCCAGGAAGGGTCGTGGCAGTGGCAGCGGTGAACGCGCTGGCCGTCGGCCGCCAGTTCCAGGGCGACAAAAACCTCTCCGCGCCATCCTTCCACCCACCCGCCGCCCAGGCCTGCCCGCGCCGGCGGCAAGGCGGCGGGGCGGACGGCTCCGGCCGGCAGGCCGCCGAGCATGGCGCGCAGCAGGCGCAGCGATTCAAGCACTTCCTCGAAACGCACGGTCACCCGTGCCGCGACATCGCCGCCGCGGTGGGTGGCCATGTTCGTCCCCAGGCTGTCGTAGGGCGGTAGCGGGTGGTCGGCGCGCAGGTCGAAGGCCTGGCCGCTCGCGCGCCCGGCGAGGCCCGTCAGGCCGAGGCGGGCGGCCAGCGGCGGTGTGACGCGGCCGGTGGTGAGGAAACGATCCTGCAATCCGGCATGCTCTTCATAGATGGTCTTGAGCCTGAGCACCTCGGCCTCTGCCGCATCGCACTGGGCAAGCAGGCGGGCGGCAGCGTCCGGCGCCAGATCCGTGGCAACGCCACCGGGGACGATGCAATCCATCAACAGGCGGTGGCCGAAAGCCGTACCGTTGAGCCGCAGCCAGTCTTCGCGCAGGCGCGCGAAACGCGTCAGTCCGAAGGCGAAGCCGGCATCGTTGCCGAGCGCGCCCAAATCGCCCAGGTGGTTGGCCACCCGTTCGCGCTCCAGCAGCACGGCACGCAGCCACTGCGCGCGCGGCGGCACGGCCACATGCCAGACGTTCTCCAGGGCCATGCAGTAGGCCCAGGCATAGGCCACCGTGCTGTCGCCCGAGATGCGTCCCGCCAGGCGGTGGCCTGCCTCTGGGGCGGTGCGCGCAAACAAGGCGTCGATGCCCTTGTGCGCATAGCCCAGACGGGCTTCCAGGCGCAGCAGCTTCTCCCCTACCACGGAAAAGCGGAAATGGCCCGGCTCGATGATACCGGCGTGGACCGGGCCCACCGCGATTTCGTGGACGCCATCGCCCGTCACCGGCACGAAGGGGTAATCCGCCGCGGGCCCCGGCGGCGGAAGCCCGCTGCCTTCCCGCAACGGAAACCAGTCTGCGGGCCAGGTGCCGTGGTTGAGCCAGGGGCGCGTATCGACGGCGCCTGCGGCGGCAATGCCGAGCAGTTCATGCTGCGCTCGCTGCATGCGGCCGGCGGCGGGAAAGAGCGGCGCAAGATCGGGATAGGTCGCCTGCCCGGGAGGCAGGGCGAGGTCGAGCCACAGCAGGCCGTCCTGGGTGGCATAGGCGGCGGTCATGGCGCAGCCGGCGGCGCCACGATCACTGCCCCAGAGCGTCACCAGGCGGCCGCCGGATGCTCTCGTCGAGCGCGCCGCCACCAGCCATGCATCGGCGTCGACGTTGCCGTGCCACATGGGCGGCAGCTCCGCGAGCGGGCGCCAGGAAAGATTCGCGAGCGGCATGCCTCAGCCCCCGATCATGCGCGCCGCCTGTCCATACCATTGTTCGAGGTAGGGCGGGATGTAGAGACCCAGCATGAAGCCGAGGCCGAGATGGACGAATACCGGCAGCAGCGCCGGCGCATGGGCGAGACGGCGCGCGCTGGTGGCGCCGAATACCATCGGCAGTACGCGTCGCAGGACAGCCGCAAACGCCACCCCGAGGGCCGCCAGCAGCACGGGCGCGGTCCAGGGCAACTCATGCATGGCGGTCGTGAGAATGAGGAATTCGCTCGCGAATATGC
This sequence comes from Pseudomonadota bacterium, assembly GCA_021780975.1. GTDB lineage: Bacteria > Pseudomonadota > Gammaproteobacteria > Burkholderiales > Thiobacillaceae > JAJXXS01. Next base: position 5,249 of record JAJXXS010000261.1, on the reverse strand, counting down.
CGAATGGCGGCATCCCCAGGATGGCGAGCGAGCCCAGCAGGAGGCCCCAGCCGACCGTAGGGCTCACGGTCATCAGGCCGCGGATGTCCTCCATGAGTTGGCCGCCGGTCTTCTGCGCGCCATGGCCGGCGGCGAAGAAGATGGCCGATTTGACGAGCGAGTGCGCAGTCATGTGGAGGAGGCCCGCGAAAGTGGCGACCGGGCCGCCCAGCCCGAAAGCAAAGGTCATCATGCCCATGTGTTCGATCGACGAGTAGGCGAACATGCGCTTGACGTCCTTCTGGCGCGACAGCAGCAGGGCCGCCACCACCACCGAAAGCAGCCCGAAGCCGATGAGCAGGCCGCCCGCATAGCCTGGTCCGAGCGCGCCGTCGGCCAGCACCTTGCAGCGCAGCACGGCGTAGAGGGCGACGTTGAGCAGCAGCCCGGAGAGCACGGCCGAAATCGGCGTCGGCCCCTCGGCATGCGCATCGGGCAGCCAGTTGTGCAAGGGCACGAGGCCCACCTTGGTGCCGTAGCCCAGGAGCAGAAAGACGAAGGCCAGCGAGATGATGGTGGGCTGCAGCATATGTTTCGCGGCAGCCAGGTGGGTCCACAGCAGGGCATCGCCTCCTGCGCCTATGGCGCGGTCGGCGGCAAGATAGAGAAGGATGGTGCCGAACAGGGCCTGGGCGATGCCGACGCCGCAGAGGATGAAGTATTTCCATGCCGCTTCCAGGCTCGCGGGCGTGCGGTAGACGGATACCAGCAGCACCGTGGTCAGGGTGGCAGCCTCCATCGCCACCCAGAGGATGCCGAGGTTGTTGGTGGTGAGCGCCAGTAGCATGGTGAAGCAGAAGAACTGGTACATGCTGTGGTAGAGGCGCATGCGCGCCGCGGTCATGCGGCCATGGCCAACTTCGACCCGCATGTATGCGCGCGAGAACAGCGCCGTGGTGAAGGCGACGAAGGCGGTGAGCGCGACCAGGAAAACGTTGAGCGGATCGATGAAGAATTGCTGCGCGAATACGGTACGCGGGCCGCTCTCGACGATCTGCACCGTGAGCCATGCGGCGGCCAGGAGTGTGCCCAGGCTGAACGCGGCATTCCATTCCGGCGCCCGTGGCCGGTGCCCGATAGCTGCGAGGATGAAGCCGCCGGCCAGGGGCATGCCCAGCAGGAGCGGGAGCGGGAGCGCGTTCATGTCAGTCTTCCTTCAGCCTTTCCAGGTGATGGATGTCCAGGCTGTCGAACTGCTCGCGGATCTGGAACAGGAAGACGCCGAGGATCAGCATGCCGACGAGCACGTCCAGCGCGATGCCCAGTTCCACCATCATGGGCATGCCGTAGGTGGCCGACGTGGCGGCAAAGAACAGCGCGTTCTCCATGGCGAGGAAGCCGATCACCTGGGGCACCGCCTTGGAGCGCGTGATCATCATCATGAATGACAGCAGCACGCAGGCAAGCGCGATGCCCAGGGTACCGCGCGCGATGGAGGCCGAGAGTTGGGCGACGGGCGCCGCTAGGTTGAAGGCGATGACGACCAGCACGATGCCGATAAGCATGAGCGTGGGAATATTGATGAGCGTTTCCACATCCCACTGCACTTTGAGGCGTTGGATGAGGCGGTGCAGCAGATAGGGGATGAGCAGCACCTTCAGGGTGAAGGTGAGCGCGGCCGAGAAATAAAGCTCGTGGCGGCCGGTGGCATAGGCCACCGTGGCGGTGGCGCACACCACCGTCAGCCCCTGCAGAGTGAAAAGGTGGATGAGCGACAGGATGCGGCGCTGCGAGAGCATGGCAAAAGCCAGGATGAGCATGAGGGAAGCAAACAGATTGAGGGACTGCACGATCCAATGGCTCACGACTCAGTCCCCCAGCAGCGAATGCACGAGCAGCCCCAGGACGGCGAGCAGAAACGCGGTGGCGAGGAATTCCGGCACGCGGAACAGGCGCATCTTGGCGGAAAGGGTTTCGACCAGTGCCAGCGCGAGGCCGCCGATGGCGAGTTTGAGGCCCAGCAGCGGCAGCGCGGCCAGCATGGCGGCCGGCGATTGCGCCTGGGCGATGCCCCAGGGAAAAAACAGCGCCAGGCCGATGCCGGCGTAGGCGAACAGCTTGAGGCTGGCAGCCCATTCCATGAGCGCGAGGTGACGCCCGGAGTATTCCAGCAGCAGGGCTTCGTGGATCATGGTGAGCTCCAGGTGCGTGGCAGGATTGTCCACCGGGATGCGGGCGTTCTCGGCCAGGGATACCAGCGCGAAGGCTATGCCTGCGAACGCCAGGCTCGGATGTATGGCGAACTGCTGGTGGGCCAGGGTTTCCACGATGCTCGCCAGGGACGTTGAGCCGGTGATGAGGGAGGCGTTGAAAAGCACGATGAGCAGTGCCGGCTCGGCGAGAAAGCCGACCAGCATCTCGCGCCGCGCTCCTAGGCTGCCGAAGGCGGTGCCGATGTCCATGGCCGCCAGCGCCATGAAGACACGCGCCAGGGCAAGCAGCCCGACCAGAGCGATGGCGTCGGCCGCGGGGGCGAAAGGCAGATCGGTGGACAGGGTGGGAACGATGGCGCAGGCGAGCAGCACGCAGCCGAACACCGCATAGGGGGCGAGGCGGAAGAGAGGCGAGGCGGTGTCGGCCAGCACTGATTCCTTGTGGAACAGTTTGTGCAGCACGCGATAGGGCTGCAGCAGGCCGGGCGCGGAACGGTTGCCGAGCCAGGCGCGCCACATATCGATCCAGCCCTTGAGCAGCGGCGCCAGGGTCAGCGCCAGCAGCACCGCAAAGGACTGGGCAAGGAGGCCGAATGGATTCATCGCCCCACCAGCAGCAACAGGACCAGCAGGGTGAGAAAGCTGTACAGCAGGTAGACGGCGATGCGTCCCTGCTGCAGCCGGCCTGCCTGGCGGGCAAGAAATTCGACGGCACGGGCGATGGGCAGGTAAAGGCCGTGCCAGAAATGATCCTCGATTTCCACCCGGTAGTGGGGGCTTGCATCGAAAGCATCGGGCAGTTCGCGGCGCATGCGGAAGAAGGGTTCGAAAATCTGCCGGATGGGTTGCCCCAATCCTTCGGCGCTGTCCTGCATGCGCGCCGTCTGCCAGGGGTGGCCGCAATCCCAGGCCGCGGCGCGCCGCAGCCGCGCATGGTAGAGACGATGCACGAGCAGGGCGGCAATCGCGCTGGCCGCAAGCCCGCCGACGAGAAACACCGCCGGACCATAGCTGGCACGCTCGACGGAGGTGGGAACAAGCAGCCACCATGGCTGCTTGGCCACCGCCGCGCCCAGGCCCGCACCCACCAGCAGGCGGGTGACCGGATCGATGGCCTGGATGACCAGGGTCGGCACCAGGCCCAGGGCCACGGATAGCGCGGCCAGCCACACCAGGCCGGCGCGCTCCAGGAGGCGCGCATCGCGCGCGTCGGCGAGGCTGGCCTCGCGCGGCTGGCCGAGGAAGACGACGCCGAAGAACTTGACCATGGCGTAGCCTGCCAGCGCAGACACGAGCACGATGACGGCGGCCACCACCGGGATGAGCATGTTGAGAAATCCGTTGGGCAGGCCAGGGGTGAAAAGAAAGCTCTGCAGCAGCAGCCATTCGCCGACGAAACCGGAAAGCGGCGGCAGGCCGGCGCTTGCCAGCACGCCGATGAAAGCCAGCCAGGCAACCCAGGGCATGGTGCGTATCAGGCCGCCCAGGTGGCCCAGGTTGCGCTGCCCGGTGGCGTGCAGCACCGAGCCGGTGACCAGGAACAGCAGGCTCTTGAAGAAGGCATGGCTGGCGGCCTGGTAAAGCGCGGCGGTCAGGGCCAGCGCCGCCAGGCCGTCCATGCCATAGGCGCGGAACAGCAGCGCCAGCCCTGCGCCAGCGAAGATGAGGCCGACATTCTCGATGGACGAATACGCCAGCAGCCGCTTCATGTCCGTCTGCGCCGTGCTGAAGATCACGCCATACAGGGCGGTGGCCAGGCCGAGCGCCAGCAGCAGCGCGCCCCACCACCATTGCGGCTGGTGCAGCAGGTCGAGGCTCACGCGCAGCAAGCCATAGATCGCGGTCTTGAGCATGAGGCCGCTCATCAGTGCGGATACCGGCGTCGGCGCTGCGGGGTGCGCCTCGGGCAGCCACACATGCAGGGGCAGCACGCCGGCCTTGGCGCCGAAACCCAGCAGCGCGAGCAAAAAGGCGGCGGACGCCCAGAACGGCGAGAGGTGTCCCCTGGCCATGGCGGCGAAGCTGTAGTCCCCGGCCTTGACGGCGATGACGCCGAAGCACAGCAGGATGGCGATGGCGCCCAGATGGGCGATGAGCAGATAAAGGAAGCCGGCGCTGCGGGTTTCGGCCGAACGGTGGTTGGCGATCACGAGAAAGAACGAGGCCAGCGCCATGACTTCCCACATGACCATGAAGGCATACGCGTCGGCAGCCAGCAGGACCATCGCCATGCTGGCGAGGAAAAGCAGGTAGCCGAAGGCGAACAGGCCCGGCGGCGTATCGTCGTCAGCACGCAGGTATCCGCCCGTGTAGAGGGAAATGCCGGCGCTGGCGAAACCCAGCAGGGCGAGGAAGAAGGCGGCCAGGCTGTCCAGCCGCAGATGGAAAGGCAGGCCGGGGAGACCGATGGCGAGCACCGCCACCTGCGGGCCTGACGCCAGTCCCCACAGGGCGCCGGTTCCCAGGAGCAGGCCCACTGCCGCGCCGAGGGGAAAGAGCACGCGGGCGGCCATGGCGCGCTGGCGCAGGAACACCAGGCCAAGCAGGGCGAGCGCTAGCCAGGCGGCGATGGCGATGAGAATGACATCGATGGCGAGCAGGCCCGCCAGGCGTCCGTCATTCATGGACTGATGACTGCATGTTGGCCTGCGGTTCGGGTGGGATCGGGGAACTGGCGAGGGGGAACGATGAGAAAATTATATGCGCCTAAAATATGACTGCAATGTTAATATTATTAACATAAAAATTTCCTTGTTCTGACAGTCTCTGTTTCACCATGGAAAACCGCACAGCCCGTCTGACTCTCCTTATCGATCCGCGCAAGAAAAAGCTGTTCGAGGAAATCTGCGCGCAGCAGGACTTGACCCCGTCCCAGGTGGTGCGTCGGCTGATCCGCCAGTACATCATCCAGCATGCCGGCGGGCGCGAGCTTCCGGAGTGGTTGAAGAGTTCCGCCGGAGGCGGCGAAGGGCAGGGCTGAGCGGGCGGGCGCCCGGCCGGCGTCAATTCAGAGTTTTATTTGGCGAATAAAAAAATTTGAGTTCGCCTGCCCAGCAG
>JAJXXS010000317.1 GCA_021780975.1 Pseudomonadota bacterium | reverse complement strand
GGCGCCGGGCAGCAATTCCACCATGCCCTTCTGCGCCAGGGCCTGGAGATGCGCCTTGGCGGCATTGGCCGAGCGAAAGCCCAAAGGCCGGGCAATTTCCGAGCGGGTCGGCGCAACCCCGGTGGTTCCGGTCCACTCCCGGATCAAGTGGAGGATTTCCCGCTGTCTTGGTGTCAGTTCGCGCATGGCAGATCGAATACTGTGTTTTTATACAGTATCACCGACACAGTCGCTTGGCCGGGTGGTTGCAAATTTCCCGTGAATTCCTCAAGTTTTGGAAATTTCTGTCGAAAAATTGACAACCTGGCTAAGATGGCCCGGAAAACAAATCAAGGAGCCCCCGTGAATCAAGCGCGCCATCCCACCTTGCTGCTGGTCGACGACGACCCGCTCATTTCCGACACCCTCAGCTTCGTGCTCGGCAAGGATTTCGATGTCGTGGCCGCCGAATCGCGCGCCCAAGTCAAAAGCATCCTGACCCAGCGGGATGAGCCGCCCCAGCTTGCCCTCGTGGATCTGGGCCTGCCGCCGCAGCCGCATCGCCCGGACGAAGGCTTCGCCCTCATCGCCGATCTGCTGGGCCTCTCCCCCAGCATGAAGATCGTGGTCCTCTCGGGCCAGAGCGACGAGGCCAACGCGCGCCATGCGCGCGCCCTGGGCGCCATCGATTTCGTCGCCAAGCCCTGCGAGCCGGATCGCCTGAAATCGCTGCTGTTCAATGCCCTGATGATCCAGGATGCGGAAAAAAGTGCCGATCGCGCGCCCGCCACACCCAAGGATCCCGGCATCGTCGGCGAGAGCGCGGCCATGGACAAGCTGCGCCAGCAGATCCGCCAATACGCGGGCTCGCCTTTCCCGGTGCTCATCGAAGGCGAATCCGGCAGCGGCAAGGAAAAGGTCGCCGCCAGCCTGCATCAGCTCTCCCCGCGCGCCGCCAAGCCCTATCTGGCGCTCAACTGCGCGGCGATCTCGCCGACCCTGGTCGAGCCCACCCTGTTCGGCTACGCCAAGGGCGCCTTCACCGGCGCCAACAACGCACGCGCCGGCTATTTCGAGGAGGCCGAGACCGGCACCCTGTTTCTCGACGAAATCGGCGAGCTGCCGCTGGAACTGCAGGCCAAGCTGCTGCGCGTGCTGGAAAACGGCGAGTACCAGCGCGTGGGCGAAACCCAGCCGCGTTTCTCCAATGCCCGCGTGGTCGCCGCCACCAACCGTGACCTGCGCTCCGAGATCAAGGCCGGGCGCTTCCGCGCCGACCTCTACCATCGCCTCTCGGTGTTCACCATCAACGTGCCTCCGCTGCGCGAGATGGGCGAAGACAAGATCAAGCTGCTGGAGCACTTCCGCGACTTCTATGCGCGCGAGGCGCGCGTCGAGCCTTTCCAGTTCGATGCCCGCGCCCAGCGCCTGTGGGAGGACTACCACTTCCCCGGCAACGTGCGCGAGCTGCGCAACATCACCATCCGCCTCACCACCAAATATGCCGGCCTCCCGGTGAGCGCCGAGCAGCTGGAGGCGGAACTCGACACCGATCTCGCCTTCCCCCAGGAAATCCCGCTGCCCGGCGATGCCCGGTCGCTCATCGACACGGCGCGCAAGCAGTTGCAGACCCTGGCCAATTTCAACCTCGACGCCACCCTGCGCCAATGGGAGAAGGCCTATGTGGAGGCGGCGCTCAACATGACGCACGGCAATCTCTCGCAGGCCGCCAAGATCCTGGGCATCAACCGCACCACCCTATACAGCCGCATGCAGACCTACGGCAGCGACTAGTGCCCAGAGTCGGGGGTTCGTGGACTATGTTCAGGAGGGTTTGGACCGCCGTCGAGAAACGGCGATATCGCTGTCAGACGCAAAGCCGCGCGCAGCGAGGTTGAACACCTCGCGAGCACGGCGACAAAGTATGGCGGCGATATTCGACGTTCTTTCATAACGAATTCCCGACTCAGTGCACTAGAGACGCCTTGCCGCTGACGGTAGCGGCAGGCACAATGCGGCCCTGCCCCCGTTTTGCTGCCCCCGCCTTGCTCAACGTCCAGGACCACGACCGCGCCGCGGTCGGCATGACCTATGTCTACCCCGTGGTTTCGCGCCGCGCGGGAGGCGTGTCGGTGGGCGTCAACCTCAATCCCAACAATGCCTGCAACTGGGCCTGCATTTATTGCCAGGTACCCAACCTCACGCGCGGCGGGCCTCCGCCCGTCGATCTGGCGCGTCTGGAAAAGGAATTGCGCCTGATGCTCGCCGATATTCTGGAAGGCGACTTCCTACAGCGCGCAGTGCCAGCGGCAGCGCGCCGCCTCAACGACATCGCCCTGTCCGGCAACGGCGAACCCACCAGCGCGCGCGAGTTTCCCGAGGTCGTGGAACTCATCGGCCGCCTCATGACCGAGCTGGGCCTGGTGGGAAAAATCAAGTTCGTGCTCATCACCAACGGCAGCCTGGCCGACCACGCCCGCGTGCGCCAGGGCATTGCCAGCATGGCAGCCTTGGGCGGCGAAATCTGGTTCAAGCTCGACGCCGCGACCGCGGCCGGGCTGCGCGCCATCAACCAGACGCGCACCGCCCCGGAAAAGCACCTCGCGCGCCTGAAGAGCGTCGCCGCCCTGGCCCCCACCTGGGTGCAGACCTGCGTGTTCGCCTATGACGGCAAACCGCCGGCCGAGGCCGAGCAGCAGGCTTATCTGCAGGCGCTGGCGCAACTGGTGAAAGACGGCGTGCCCTTGCGCGGCGTGCTGCTCTACGGCCTGGCGCGGCCTTCCCTGCAACCGCAGGCAGCGCGCCTCTCCGCGCTGCCGGTGGCGTGGCTGGAAGATTATGCCGAA
>JAJXXS010000202.1 GCA_021780975.1 Pseudomonadota bacterium | reverse complement strand
CCTGCACCCAAGCTTCCACGCACTCCAACTGCAGTCCGCCGAGGGGGGCAGCCTGCTGTGGTCGACCAAAATGCCGGGACAGGCTCTGGACGCCATCGGTACCCGCTTCACACCTCTGCCCTTCGATCAGGACTGCGATCTCGGCGTGGTCCAGCCGACCGCTGGCGGCGCCGTCCTGCCTTTGCGCTGCGCGGTGCGGAACGCTGCCGGCAGCCCGCGCTGGTACGTCATCGCCCCTTACAGGCTGGCGGATCTGTTGCAGAACCCGCTACCCGACATGCCCTGGACGCTTACGCTCATGGACTCGCGCAACGGCACCGTAGCCGGCAGATGGGAAAATGGCCAGGTGTCGATCCAGGGTGGCCCCGGCACAGGCGCCGCCGTGCGCCTCGCGGTGGGGGCCTATCCTTTCGCCATTGCCGCCAGCTGGCCCGGCACGCTCGTGCGTGACGCCTATGTTCGGGGCGGGCGGGCCCGCTGGGGGCAGGAACTGGGCGGATTGCTGCTGCTGGTCGCCGCCTATTACGGCATGCTCCGCCTGGCGCGGCGGCATGACCGCAGCGCGCAACACCTGCAGCGCCTGGCCGAATTCAACGCCATGCTGGTGCGCGCCAATCAGATCGCGAGTTCCGCGCGCGACGAGCAGACGTTGTTGCAATCCATTTGCGCAGCCGCGGTCGAACAGGCTCACTTGCAGCTCGCCTTCATCGCCCGCCCCGACGAGAGCGGACGCTTCCAGATCCTGGCCGCAGCCGGGGCCACCGGATACCTGGAGGATCTGCACATCTCCAGCGACCCAGCCATTCCCGAAGGGCGCGGCTCAGCGGGGAGCGCCTGGCGCGCAAACCAGGCGATGTACAACGCCTCGTTTGCGCGCACGCCATTTCTTGCCCCCTGGCAGGCGCGCGCCCGCCGCTTCGGCTTCGGCGCCAACGCCACCCTGATGATCGAGCGCGCCGGCAGCCCCTGGGCCATCCTCTCCGTTTACCACGCCAAGGAAAATGTCTTCGATGCCGGCCTGCAGGCCCTGCTCGAAGAACTCGCCCGCGACGTCTCGCACGGCCTGGACAGGATAGATTTGTGGCAAACCGAATGGCGCCTCAACGAGCAGCTAAAACGCCAGGCGCTGCACGATCCGCTGACCGATCTTCCCAACCGCCTCGCCCTCCAGCAACGCCTCCCCGAGACCATCGCGCGCGCCAGGCGCAATGGCACCCAATTCGCGGTGGGCATGATAGACCTGGACGATTTCAAGCCCGTCAACGATCTCTGGGGGCACGAGGCGGGCGACCGCCTGCTGCAGGAACTGGCGCGCCGCCTGCAGGCCAGGCTGCGCGAAACCGATCTGCTGGCGCGCCTCGGGGGGGACGAGTTCGTCGTCGTACTCGACAGCATCGACGAGCGCCAGGCGGCGCAGAGCCTGAGCGGCGCGCTCGCGCGCCTGCACGAAGCGGTGGAAACGCCCTTCGCGGTGGCACCCGGCCAGCAGGCCGAAGTGGGCATGAGCCTCGGCCTGGCGCTCTACCCCGGCGACGCCACGGAGGTCGACGCCCTGCTGCGGCTGGCCGACGCCGCGCTGTACCAGGCAAAAACCCACAAGCATGACCGCGTGCGCTGGTGGCACCTGGGCGCGCTGGGCGCGAGCGCGCCGCAGGGACCGGAGACAGAAGGCTCGATCGACCCCTATGGGCCTGACGCGGCAGAGCTGTTGAGCCGTGCGCAAGACTATTTCGAGACCGTTGCCGCCGCCTTTGTCGAGGCATTCTATGCCCGCCTGGCGCAGGAGCCACAGGCCCACGCCGTTCTTTCGCGCCTGAACGATGTGGAAATGCAGCGCCTGAAGGCGCGTCAGGCCGAGCACCTGCGGGCCGTGCTCAACCCGGCGGCACAGCGAGAGGACATTTTGCGGCGCGCCACACGGCTGGGCGAAGTGCATATCCTGGTCGGCGTCGACAGCGCATTGCTGGTACAGTCGCTCGCCCTCTACCGCAGGATGCTGAGCCAGCATCTCAATCAAGCAGCGCTGCCGGCGCGCAGCCGCTATCGTCTCCTGCTCGTCGCGGAATGCCGCCTGCAGGACGATATCCAGGCCGAATTGCAGGCCCAGAGCGACACCATGGGCAAATATTTCGGTGTGCTCGCGGCCCCCCGGCCGCCGCCAGGCGCGCTTTGGCCTGACATCTCCCTGGCGCAACTCGACGCCCTGGCGCAGCTTCCCGGAGTGCTGGACCTCGCCGTTTTTCGCCCGGACGCGCTGGGCGTCTTCCAGATCGAGGCGATGGCGGGCGCGCAATCCGCGGCCATCCGCGTCATCACGCTCGATCCGCGCTATCAGCCCAATCTGGATACGCATTCGCCGCTCGGCCGTGCCCTGGTGTCGCGCGCCTGGCGCGGCGCGGAGGTGCTGAGCACGCCTGCTTACGCCCTGGACGAGCAGTTCTCCGCCTGGCACGAAGTGCTCGCCCCGCTCGGTGTCCGCAGCGCCCTCGCCATTCCCGTCCTCGACGCGAGCGGCCATCCGGTCGCGGTGGTGCGCCTATTCGGCGCCTACCCGAACCAGTTCGAGAGCCTCTGGATGCGCCAGTTCGCGCGCGGCCTGCAGCAGCGCCTGGGCGAGCTCTGGCAGCGCTGCAGCACACCGACGCCGGCCGCCGTGCTGCCGCGGGAGATCGCCCAGACCTACCGGGCACGCCTCTTTGCCGGTGGCCTGACGATGCACCTGCAGCCCATCGTCGATCTGCGCAACGGACAGGTGGTCAAGGTCGAAGCCCTGGCGCGCCTGCGGCTGGAGGACGGCAGCCTGGTCGCGCCCGCCAGCTTCCTTCC
>JAJXXS010000293.1 GCA_021780975.1 Pseudomonadota bacterium | reverse complement strand
TTGCTCAGCACGCGGCGCGGCCGGCCGTCCCGCGCGGCGCGCAGATAGTCCAGCGGCGCGGCCGCGGCGATGGCCGGGTCCAGCGCCGCGGTGCCGGGGCTGCCGGGCAGCAGGCCGTGGCGCAGGGCGAGGAGGCTGAAGACGGCCTCCACCCCGCCGGCGGCGCCCAGGGTATGGCCGGTGGCGCCCTTGGTCGAACTGCAAGCCGTGCCTGCCCCGAACAGCGCGCCGACGGCGCGGCCCTCGGCGGCGTCGTTGCTGGGCGTGGCGGTGCCGTGCAGGTTGATGTAGTCGATGTCGGCAGGCTTGAGCCCGGCCTGATCCAGCGCCTGCTGCATGGCGATGCGGGCGCCCAGACCGTCGGGATGCGGCGAGGACATGTGGTACGCGTCGCTCGATTCGCCCACGCCCAGCAGCAGCACGTCGTCGCCGGCGGCGTGCGCGGGGGCGCGCTCCAGCAGCACGAAGGCGGCGCCCTCGCCCAGCGACAGGCCGCTGCGTGCGGCGTCGAACGGCCGGCACGGCTCGCTCGACAACAGCTCCAGCGAATTGAACCCGTACAGCGTGGTCAGGCACAGGCTGTCGACCCCGCCCACCAGGGCGCAGTCGATCAGGCCGGCGGCCAGCATGCGCTGCGCCGCGCCGAACACCTTCGCGCTCGACGAGCAGGCCGTGGAGGTCACGCTGGTGGGGCCGCGCAGGCCGAAGCGCGCGCGCACATAGGCGGCGAGCGAGTAGGTGTTGTGGGTCTGGGCGTAGCGGAAGTCGGCTGGCAGCGCGCCCTGCGCGTCGAGGCGGCGGTAGGCCTGCTCGGTCTGCAGGATGCCCGAGGTGCTGGTGCCTAGGAACAGGCCCACGCGCTCGGCGCCGCAGCGCGCCACCGCTTCCTGCATGGCGCCTTCCATGCCGTCCTGACGCAGCGCGAGCTCGGCGAGGCGGTTGTTGCGGCAGTCGTAGTCGTTCAGGCCTGCGGGCAGACGCACCTCGTCCACGCCGGCAACCTCGCCCACCCAGGTGGGCAGATCGACCGTGTCGAAGGCGCAGGGCGCCAGGCCGCTGCGCCCCTCGCGCAGCGCCTGCAGTTGGGCGGCGAGTCCGGCACCGAGGCAGGTGGTGGCGGTGGCCGGCCCCAGTAGCAGCGGCGGCAGGCTTGCGCTCATGTCAGCGTGCAATCTGGGGCAGACCGGACGGAATCACCGCGTCCGTTTTTCCGCCACGTAGGCGGCCAGGTTGCGCAGCGAGCGGAAGATGACGTGGTTGTTGGCGTCGTCCGAGCGCAGCTGCAGGCCATAGCGCTTGGACAGCACCAGGGCGATTTCCAGGATGTCTATGGAATCCAGCCCGAGGCCCTCGCCATAGAGTGGCGCATCGGGATCGATGTCCGCAGCGGCGGTCTCGAGATTGAGTGCGGCGACGATTTGTTGGGCGACTTCCAGCAGCAAGGCTGGGTCGACGGCGGGCGGGGGGGTGTTGGGTGCAGACATGATGCTGTGATCGAAGCGGGGCGGTGCAGTACGAAAACGCGCACCGGCATGTTCAATGCGCTGGATGGTAATAGGATTTATGCGCCGCATTATGGCAGAACCCGGCGGCGGCACGCATCTCGCCGGCCGGGCGTGTGGCGCAAACTTGTCACGCCGGCGGATTCGTGTCGAGCATAGTCGCGCTGTGTCGGGGATGGTGGTCACGGCCTTGCGGCTGGTTGGCTATTAAGGCTGCTTTAAACCATATCTGCGCCGAGTGCGCAAACGTTGTTGCGGAGCAGCGCATTTTTGCCTGCTTCGGGCAAAGCGGCGCAAGCGTGCTAACGCTGTGTGCCCGCTGTGCTATAAAAGCTGGGGACTGTTTTTCGTGCGCTTTGCCCGGTAGGAGGCAAACGCGGTTTTCCCGCTCAGGAACACCGTGCTGATCTTCCCCGGGATAGAGTGTCGAGTCGGTCGCCATGGCCGCATTTGTGCGCGGCATTTAAAAAACTTACGGAGCAAAACATGAACCAGACCATTGGATACAAGAAACTCTCCCTGCTCGGCAGCGCGCTTCTGTGCGCCGCTCTGCTGGGCGGCTGCGCCTCCACGAGCGATTTGAGCAAGGCCCAGGCCACTGCCGACCAGGCTTCGCAGAAGGCCGATCAGGCCGATGCCACCGCCAATGCGGCCAAGGCCACCGCCGACCAGGCTTCGCAGAAAGCCGATCAGGCCAATGCTACCGCCGATGCGGCCAAGTCCACCGCCGATGCGGCCAAGGCCGAGGCAGACAAGGCCATGCAGGAGGTGAACCAACTGGCCGAGAAGATCGACCGCATGTTCAAGAAGACGATGCAGAAGTAATGCGTCACCGGCGGGACTCGCGGAACCAGCGTTCTGCCAGTCCCGTCAGCGTATCACCACCTTCGTTCCCACCCGCAGCCAGGGGGAAAGGCGCTTTATCTGCCCATTGCTGAGGGCGACGCAGCCATTGGTCCAGTTGATGTTGCGTTGCACCCGGGGATCGCCGGCCCCGATGCCATGGATGCCCAGCTGCCCCCCCAGCGGAGTGTTCTGTGGAGGCACGCGATGCGCGCGCGCAGCGGCGAGATTGGCGCGCAGCTGCGCTGCGCTGATATCACCTGCGGTGTAGGCGCGACGCGCGACGCGCGCAGTGGGATAATCAACCCCGTAGAATGTACCGAAGCGGCTGTGCCGGTCTATCCAGGCGACGCGAAAAACCCCCAGCGGGGTGGTCTCGTCGCCATGGCGATGTATCTCCGCGGCGCCGCCGCTGCCGATGGCTATGTTGTGGAAACGCGCAAGCACGCGATTGCCGGAAGAATAGACTGTCAGCGTCAGTGTCT
>JAJXXS010000221.1 GCA_021780975.1 Pseudomonadota bacterium | reverse complement strand
CGCTGTTGTGCACCATATAGTCATTGGTCGTGAACGCGTTCATCATGCCCGTCATGCCGCCTACCAGCAGGAAAAACAGCGCCGCACAGGCCCAGATCATGGGGAGATCGAAGCGCAGGCGTCCCCGGTACATGGTGAAAAGCCAGTTGAAGACCTTCACGCCGGTCGGTATGCCCACGAGCATGGTGGCGACGCTGTAATAGGCATTCACGTCGGGCGCCGCGCCCATGGTGAAGAAGTGGTGCAGCCACACCCCCCAGGAAACACCTGCGATGCCGAAGGACGCGAGCACCATCCCCGTGTATCCGAACAAAGGTTTTTCGGAGAAGACCGGAATGATTTCCGACAACATGCCAAAGGCGGGAAGAATCACGAAATAGACTTCCGGATGGCCCCAGATCCAGAACAGATCGTTATAGAGCATGAGGTTGCCGCCCATGCCCGCGGTATAGAAGTGCGTCCCCAGATAGCGGTCGAGACTCAGCAGCGCCAAGCACAACGTCAGGACTGGGAACGAGGTCAGGGAAATGATATTGGCGCTCAGCGATGCCCAGGTAAACATGGGCAGCCGCATCCAGGTCATCCCCGGAGCGCGCATCTTGACGATGGTCGCGATGAGATTGATGCCTCCCAATGTCGTACCCACGCTGCTGAGCTGGAACGACCAGATCCAGTAGTCGACACCGACGCCGGGACTGTAGGGCAACTCGTTGATGGGCAGATTGCCAAACCAGCCCGCGTGAGCGAAATCGCCCACAAAAAGCGCCGCCATGACGAGCGCTGCTCCGGCGGTCGTCAGCCAGAGGCCCACCGCATTGAGATAGGGGTAGGCCATGTCGCGCGCGCCGATCTGCAACGGCACGATGATGTTCATGATCCCCACCAGAATCGGCGTGGCGGCGAACAGAATCATGATGGTCCCATGCGCGGTATATATCTGGCCGAAGTGGAACGGTGTCAGGTAGCCATGCAGCGCGCCCAGATATCCGGGCGAGTCCGGCCCCACTGCCATAGCCTGCTGGCTGCGTATCATCGCCGCATCGACGAATCCGCGGAGCAGCATCACCAGGCCGACCAGGATATACATGACGCCGATCTTTTTATGATCGACCGTGGTCAGCCAATCACGCCACAAATAGCCCCATTTGCCGTAATAGGTGACTGCGGCCAGCGTCGCGGCCGCCAGGACCATCACCACGAGGAAGGTTCCCACGAGGATCGGGTTCTCATAGGGAATCTGCGACAGCGACAGCCGCCCAAGCAGCGGGCTCCATGGACCTTGAAGGCTCACCAACATCAAAGTTCTCCTTGCATCTGTGCTTGGCTCGCACGTTGTTTCTGCAGATACTTGACCATGTTTTCTGTCATGCCCATGGGGGTCGGCCACACCTTGCCGTTCATGACCTCGGCGATCACATGGGCAAACAGCCCGGGCTGCACGTCAGAAAAATATTCTGGCTTTGCGCCGACACTGATGTAGGGCTTGGCATAAGCGTCGAACTGGGCATAGTCCATATGCTGCGGCGCCTGCTGGACTTTCTTCGCCCATGCCTGGAACTGCGCTTCCGGCACGGCCTCCGTCTGAAACTTCATCCAGGAAAAGCCGGGGCCGCTGTAGTCCGCGGAAAAGCCCTCATAGGTTCCCGCCTTGGTCGCCATCATGGCCTGCTTGACGCGCATGCCCGGCATGACGTCGATCATGCCCACCAGTTGCGGGATATAGAAATCGTTGGTCACCGAAGTCGAGGTCAGGCGGAAATCCACTGGCGTATTGACGGGAATCACCAGTTTGCCTACCGACATCATGTGCTGCGCCGGGTAAATAAACACCCAGCGCCAATCTGTCGCTATGACGTCCACTTCCAACGGAGCCTGATCCAGGGGGGCTGCGGCGCTGGCGAGGACAGTGGGATTGTAGGGATTGACTTGGTATATCGCCTTGACCGAGTAATACGAAAGCACGGCCACGGTAACAAGGGGAATGCCCCACACGACCACCTCGATGGCATTGGAGTGTGACCAATGCGGACTGTAGGTGGCGCCAGCAGCCCTACGGTAACGCCACATGGACCACAGGATCAGCAGCGCGGTCGGGACGATGATGATGAGCATCACCACCACGTCAACCACCATATAGTGAACCTGCGTCTTTGATATCACGCCCTTGGCGTCAAGCAGCCAAAAGTTCTGCGATGAGCAACCACCCAGCAGTATCGTTGACAGCAGCGCCAACAGGCGCCAGCTACCTGCCCAACCTTTCTTCAACATGCTTCTCCGTTCCTCCGCGCTCACATAACCGGTCCATGACGGGTCGTGCGTCATTCCGTGTCGCCCACCCGCCGCATTCCGTTCCCCCACTTGGAAATCCATCTGCTGTACAAACAGCAGTGGAAAACTCTTCACGCACATGCCCACCCGCCCTGAACAGGAATGGTTCCAAGAGAGACGACCCAGACTTTTGGCACCATACTTATCCATTGATTAATTCTTTGTGCTGTGGAGCCATACTTAGATGCATTTCAAATGCGCTCCAACGCACGGCGCGCACATGATGCCTTGGTCTTAATAAGTTTTTTATGGAATATTTTTATCTTGATATTTAATTCTCAAAACACACCATAATATTGTTTTAATTGATATTTCAATTAATCAGCAAACACTAATTATTAGATAATTACGCGAGTGTTTCTCTTTAGCCATAGGGTCCATAGCGGCCGCGTGCTCACCAGAGAAACTCTTTAAGCGGGATGGAAGGCGCAGGCAGTTCATGATGTTTCTAGTCGCGCAATAACTTGGCAACAATTATTTGGCGCTTACGTTGTTTCGGCCTAGC
>JAJXXS010000191.1 GCA_021780975.1 Pseudomonadota bacterium | reverse complement strand
TGCCACTGGTCGCGCAGCCGACCGGTGGAAAGGCGCAGGGGATAGCGCGCGTCCACCTGCTCCGCCACCGGGCGATAGGGCTCGGCGTGGAAGCGCGCCCGCCCCGAGGCGGTAGGGAAGATGCCGTCCTCATACAGGCGCGTCTTGCCGGAAGACGCCCCTGCCGGAAACGGCCATTGCTGCGGCCCCTGCGCTTGCAGGACGGCATAGCTCAGGCCGCTGATGTCGAGGTCGCGCCCGCGTGTGCTGGCGCGGTGTTCGTCGTAGATGGCCTCGGCGCTGGCATAGGGAAACAGGCGCTCCCCATCGCGGCCCAGGCGCGCACCGAGGCGGCGGGCGAAGTCCCCGGCGATGTCCCAGTCGGCGCGCGCCTCGCCAGGCGGCGGCACGGCCGCCTGCAGGCGGGTGATGCGGCGCTCCGAGTTGGTCACCGTGCCCTCCTTCTCGCCCCAGCTCGCTGCCGGCAGCAGCAGGTCGGCATAGGCGCAGGTTTCGGTGTCGGCATAGGCCTCCTGCACCACCACGAAGTCGCATTTTTCCAGGGCTTCGCGCACCAGCGCCTGGTTGGGCAGCGATTGCGCCGGGTTGGTGCAGGCTATCCACAGCGCGCGTATCTCGCCCGCGCGCACCGCCTCGAACATCTCCACCGCGGTCTTGCCGGGCCGTGCCGGCACCGCGTCTACGCCCCACAGGCGCGCCACCTCGGCGCGGTCTTCGGCATTGGCCAGGTCGCGATGCGCGGACAGCAGATTGGCGAGTCCGCCCACCTCGCGCCCGCCCATGGCGTTGGGCTGGCCGGTGAGCGAAAACGGCCCGGCCCCCGGCTTGCCGATCTGGCCGGTGGCCAAGTGCAGGTTGATGAGCGCGGCATTCTTGTCCACGCCGCAGGTCGACTGGTTCAGGCCCTGGCAATACAGCGAAAGCGTCGGCCCGGCGCCAAACCAGCGCGCCGCCTGGACGATGTCGTCCTTGGCCAGGCCGCAGATGTCGGCCACCTTCTCCGGCGTGTAGTCGCGCACCCGGTCGCGCAGGTCCGCCCAGCCCTCGGTATGCGCGGCGATGTAGGCACGGTCGATCAGCTCCTCCCACAGCAGGACGTTGAGCATGCCGTGGAACAGCGCCACGTCGGTGCCGGGCAGCAGGGGCAGGAAGAGGTCGGCATCCCGTGCGGTGTCGGTCCGGCGCGGATCGGCGACGATGACCCTGAGCTGCGGATTCACCTGCCGCGCCGCCTCGATGCGGCGGTAGAGGATGGGGTGGGCGTAGGCGGGATTGGCGCCCGCGATGAAGATCACGCCGGCATGATCGATATCCTCGTAGCAGCACGGCGGCGCGTCCGCGCCCAGGGTGGCCTTGTAGCCCGCCACCGCGCTGGACATGCACAGGCGCGAATTGGTGTCGACGTTGTTGGTGCCGATGAGCCCTTTGGCCAGCTTGTTGAAGACGTAATAGTCCTCGGTGAGCAGCTGGCCGGAGATGTAGAAGCCGACGGCATCCGCACCGTGCTCGCGGATGACGGCGGCGAAGCGGTCGGCCGCATGATCCAGCGCGGCATCCCAGCCCACGCGCGCCCGCGCCGCCGACTTCCCTTGTCGGAGCTGCGGATAAAGCGCCCGCCCGCCGGCCTGGGCAGCGAGGTGCAGCGCAGCACCCTTGGTGCAGAGGCGGCCATGGTTGGCGGGATGTTCGGGATCGCCGCGCACGCCGACGATGCGGCCGTCCTGCGCTTCGATCAGGACGCCGCAGCCGGTGCCGCAGTAACAACAGACGGATGGGGTGAGAGTCATGAGGCTAGCCTTCTGCCCGGCGCTGGGCACCCTGCCCTGGAGGCAGGCGTTAGGCGGAAGCGGGGCCCGCTAGGGCATGGTTCCGCACGCCATTGTGGGAACCCCCGCGAAGGAAATCGCGCCGGCGCTGGCCGGCAGGCTCCTCCTGCTCTAGCAAGGGCCATGCCCGTGCCCAAGGCGCATTCCGGCGCGGCCGCAGCGCCGCGCGCCGCACCAAAAGCAGGCGTCAGGCCGCGGCCTGCACCTCTTTGGGCAGGTTGTGCCGCAGCGTTTCCCCCAGGCGCTCCAGTGTCTCGCTCCAGGGAAAGCGCTTGCGCCACACCAGGCCGATGCGGCGATGCGGCTGCGGCGCGGCGAAGGGCCTGACCGCGACCTGGCGGCGCGTCTGCTTGGGCGCGGCATCCACCGCCAGGGCCGGCAGCAGCGTCACGCCTATGCCCATGCCCACCATCTGGCGCAGGGTTTCCAGGCTGGTGGCACGCACCTCCTCGTCGGCGCGCGCCTGGGGGCCGCACACTTCGAGGGCCTGGTCGCGCAGGCAGTGGCCGTCCTCCAGCAGCAGCAGATGGCACTGCTCCATGTCCTTGACGCGCAGCTTGTCCTTGGCCGCCAGCTTGTGATCGGCCGGCAGCGCCACCCAGAAGGGCTCGTCGAAGAGCGCGAAGCTCTCCAGGCTCTCGTCCGCCACCGGCAGAGCGATGAGGGCGGCGTCGATCCTACCTGCGGCCAGCAGTTCCAGCAGGCGCTCGGTGATGTCCTCCCGCAGCAGCAGGCGCAGTGACGGATAGATGCGGTGCACCACGCTCAGCGCATGGGGCAGGAAATAAGGCCCCAGGGTGGGGATCACGCCGAGCTGCAGGGTGCGGCTCATGGGATCCTTGGCATGCGAGGCCAGGGCCTTGATGCGCGCGGCCTCCTCCACGATCTGGCGCGCGCTGGCGAGGATCTCCTGGCCCACAGGCGTGGGCACGACGCGCCGCAGGCTACGGTCGAACAGGGTCACGCCCAGATAGTCCTCCAGCTTCTTCACCTGGGTGGACAGCGTCGACTGGCTGATGTGGCAGGCCTC
>JAJXXS010000217.1 GCA_021780975.1 Pseudomonadota bacterium | reverse complement strand
TCTCGGATGCCCGCAACCACGCGGTCCTTGTGCTCCAGCGCAGCGAGCAGATCGCCGCGGACGTCGCCCGCCAGCCCCCTGCCCTGCAGGGCGGCGACATCCTCCAGGAGGGAGGCCAGATGCAGCAGCGATTTCTTGGGAATACAGCCCTGATTGAGGCAGGTTCCGCCCGGGCGCGCGCGCTCCAGCAGGGCGACCCGCGCCCCTAGATAGGCCGCGACGATGGCGGTGCGGTAGCCACCCGGGCCACCGCCGATCACCACCATATCGTAGCTCTGCATTCCTACCCCCGATATGCGATCAGGCGTGGCCGCCGGAAGCGCAACCACCCGAGCCGCAGCCGCCGGAACCGCAACCGCCCGAGCCACAACCGCCTTGTTTTTCCTGAACATTGGGGTTGAGAAAGACGAACAGGGACTGGCCCGGAGCCACCTCGGTGAAATCCAGCGTCACGCCGTTCAGCAGCGCCTCGTTTTGCCTGGCGATGACGATGCGCACATCGCCGCACTCGACCTGCACATCGTCCGCGCCCAGGTCGTCAAAGCCCATCGCGTATTGCACCTGACCATCAGGCGTGTAGCGTGCGGCGATGCGCAATGCCATGCCCTCGGCGTTGCTCTGTTCGACGGAATCTTGAATCTGGCGCGCGGCCTCGGGAGTAATGGTGATCATCTGCTTTCCTCTTGGGTTGTTCCGTTCGGCAGGTTGCCGGTCCGGCGGCTACTGGCGGCATGCTTGGCGACCAGGGCCATGAAACGCTCGACCCAGCTGTAATTCCGGGTGGAGCGCAAATGGGTATAGGAGGCGAGCAGATTGCGGTACACGATGCCATCGTGACGACCGTCCACCCCATGGCCGCGCTCCACCTGATAAGCATACTCCAGTCCGGCGGGCAAATTCTCCAGACTGGAATAGTGGAATTCATGGGCGGACACCTCTTCACCCGCCACCGCAGCCCATGGGCCCCGCCCTGTTTGGCGCAGACGCACATAGCCGCGCCCCACAGGCTTGTCATGCATCACCACGTCGCCCGGTATAAGCCCCACCATGGCGCGCTTTTCGCCTCGCCACTCCAGGCTGCGGGCCAAGTACATGAGTCCACCGCATTCCGCGTAGGCCGGCAGCCCCGCCTCGATGGCGGCGCGGATTTCGCCCCGCAATGCGCTATTGGCCTCCAGGTCGGCCATGAAGGACTCTGGAAATCCGCCGCCCAGAATGAGGCCATCGAGGTCCGCCGGCAGGCGGGCGTCAGCCAGGGCATCGACCGGCAGTAGCTGGGCGCCGGCGCCCCGCAACGCCTCAAGGTCGTCGGCATAATAGAAACCAAACGCGCGGTCGCGCAGGATGCCGACACGGAAGTTGGCTGGCGGCATACTGGTCGCCGGCGTCGCCGGGGGAAAGGGAACACTAGCCGTCACCCCAAGCAGCCGGGTGAGATCTACCTGGGTGGCCACCCGAGCGGCAGTTCTTTCCGCCTGCTCGCGCGCCAGTATTGCTTCATTGCTTGGCACCAGCCCCAGGTGCCGTTCGTGGATCTGCAGGGCGGCGTCCTCGTGCACGGCGCCCAGAACCGGGACGTCCGTATAGTGCTCGATGACAGCTCGCAGCTTGCCCTCGTGGCGGCTACCGCCAACCCGGTTGAGAATGACCCCGGCGATCCGCAGGTCGCGGTCAAATGCCTGGTAGCCCAATATGAGCGGCGCAATGCCGCGCGTCATGCCGCGCGCATCGATGACGAGAACGACCGAGAGATCGAGCATCTTGGCCAAAGCGGCGTTGCTGTTGCTCCCGGCCAGGTCGAGGCCGTCGTAGAGGCCCTTGTTGCCCTCCACCAGGGCGACGTCGGCGCCGCGGGAACGCAAGGCGAAAAGATCCCGGATTTCCTCCCGGGCCATGACGTAAAAATCGAGGTTGTAGCACGGGCGTCCCGCTGCAAGCCCGAGCCACATGGGGTCGATGTAGTCCGGGCCTTTCTTGAACGGCTGAACCGCGTTGCCGCGCGCCGCCAAGGCAGCCGCCAAACCCATGCTGATGGTGGTCTTGCCCGAGGATTTGTGCGCGGCCGAGATGAGAAAGCGGGAAGGCATGGCGGCTATGGCGGCGAACCCGCTTGCGGCCGGGATGTACCCGGCCCGGCAAGTCAGGCTGCCTGGTGATGCGGATCCACGATTTTGTCGTCCAGGCTTTCAGGCAGGAAGCGCAGGATCTTGATACCGAACACGACGATGGCAAGGGCAAGCGCGACACCGCCGAGGCCCAGCATGGCTTCCCACAGGCTCGGCGTGTACGGATGCACAACCCCGTCGTAGAACGTGCTGCTCACCACCATGCCGGGAAACAGTTCGAGCGGATACGCCTGCCCGCCGATGATGGTGACATACATCTGGGCGAAAGCACCCAGTATCACGAGAACGGATGCCACAGCGAGAGCGGAGCGGCTCTGGCGCGTCGCCGGCGCGAAGATGAGCAACAGGGGGATCAGATAGCCGACGACAACCTGGCCACCCCAGAAGAGCAGCGGGTAGATGCCTCCATCCACCAGAATGAAGCGCTCGAAGCCATGATTCTTGGTGAAGTAAAGGTTGGTCAGGTGGTAGACGAGGACGAAATAAAAGCTGGCGCCGATGAAAATCGCCAAGAGCTTACCCAGCCGAAACAGGACGCGGTCGCCCAAGGGCCGTCCGCTGCCGTTGTACGCAGCCATAAGCACGAGGTTGAAAACAGCCAGGCCATAGGCAAAGGAGAATATGATGAACATAGGTGCGAGCAGAGCGCTGTCGTAAGCCGTGCGCGCCACCAGGAAGCCGAAAATGGAGCCGGTGCCGGTGGTAAGAACGAGCCGCCAGATGAAGGCCGCAAAG
>JAJXXS010000345.1 GCA_021780975.1 Pseudomonadota bacterium | reverse complement strand
GCAGCCAACGACCAGTTGCAGACGACAGGGAACGTGCGCGGCGCCATCCTGGCTCTGGAAATCGCCAGCCAACGCCTGCCCAAGCAGAACACCCCACACCTCATCCGCCTGCGTGCCGCCGTCAATCGGGATCTCGACGCCCTGCGCGGAGTAATGCAGCCCGATGTCCCAGCCCTGAGTTTGCAACTCATTCAACTCGTGCAGGATGTGTCCTCCTGGCCCCTGGTCAGCGGGGCCAGCCGGACCGCGCCCCCCAAGGGCACTCCTGGGCCCCAAGGTATCGCCCAGCGGCTGCTTTCCGACCTCGGCCAAGTGGTGCAGATCCGTCGTCTGGGCCCCCAAGAGCCTGCGCTCCTGACACCGCAACAGGGCGAGTATCTAAGGGACAATCTGCGTCTGCGCCTGCTGTCCGCGCGGCTTGCCCTGCTGGCGCGTGACCAAGCAGATTTCCACCAGGACGTTGGCGCGGCGCTCAGTCTCGGACGACGTTATTTCAGCGCCCAGGATACCCGCGTCGAGGCCGGGCTGCAGACGCTGAAAAGGCTTGCCCGGCTCAACGTAGCACCGCCGATTCCAGCGCTGACCGCGACGATGAGTGCCTTGCAGGCAAACACTCCGGCCCCGCGCTGAATCCCTGAGCTCACCGTGCGCTGGCTTGCCTCGTCTCTTCTCTTTTCCCTGCTTGCCGTTGCCCTGGCGCTTGCGGGTCGCTATGCGCCCGGCTACGTCGTCCTGGTGTTCCCGCCTTGGCGGATTGAGCTTTCCGCGGTCGCCTTTCTGCTGTTGCTTGGTGTGCTGCTTGCCGCAATTCTGGTGTTCGCACGCTTGGCGAGGTTCACCCTGCGACTGCCTCAGGAGATACGCACGGCTCGCGCCCGCAGGGAGCGGGAAAAACAGGAATCGCTATACCAGGCAACCGTTGGCGCCTGGCTGGAGGGGCGGTATGAGGAGGCCGAGCGCTCCGGCCGGAATTATGGCGCCGGCGGGGATAAACTCGGGCTAGCCCGCGTGGTCGCAGCCCGCGCCGCGCATGCCATGCGTGCCTATGAGCGTCGCGACGCCCACCTAGTCGTGGCCAAAGAATACGCCCCCCTGGCCGCCTATTTTTTTGAATCCGAGGTACGGCTCGGCACCGGCGACCTCCCCGGCGCGCTCGGCGTCCTTGAACAGGCGCTCGCGCTGGCGCCCAAGCACCCCGCGTTGCAGACGCTCAAGGTGCAGGCCCTTCTGAAAAGCAGTCACTGGAGCGAAGCCCTAAAACTTGTCGATGACCTGACCCGTAACCACAGCCTTGAGGACGTCCAGGCTCGCCAAATGCGCCGGGTGGCTCTCCTCGGGCTACTGCGGCGAGATGGGATGGATAACCAGGCGCTGCTGGCATTCTGGAAAAATCTCCCCGACCGCGAGCAGCGCGATCCCCTGCTTGCACGGGGCGGCGCCGAAGCTTTCCTGCGCCAAGGCAACCCCGCCTTCGCCGCCCGCATCGTGGAAAACGCCCTGGAAAGGGAATGGCGCGAGGATATGGCGCGTTTTTATGGCTCCATCAACACCGACAACCTGCCCCGCCAGATCGAGCTGGCGGAAGCGTGGCTCAAGGCCCACCCACGCGACGGAGGGCTGTTGCAAACGCTTGCACAACTATGCGCCGCGGCTGGATTGTGGGGAAAATCCCAAAGCTATCTGGAAGCCGGCCTCGCGCTCGCGCCGAACGTGGAAAGTCTGCTTGCGCTCGCAGAATTGGAAGAAAAATCAGGCCGCCCCAACCTGGCCTGCAACCACCTCAGGCGCGCCTTGGATCTTTGCCGAGCAAAATCCTGACAGTTCGGCCCTCTGTCGGCCAGCTTTACACTGTCTTCCCTGTTGTGTCGGGGTTTTTTACAGTTACGGACACTTGATTCATAGCCCAATGAACAACCGAATGATTTAATTTATATTTAATTATTGGCATGACAAATGCTCTGGTTCCATGGCAAGCAGGTCCTGTTCAACGTATAGACTAGAAAGGAAATCCCCATGAAAACCAGCCCTAAAGCAGGAAGAATAATTAATCACCCCATAATATTCGTGTTGGGTTCAATCACCGCCTTGAGCCTATCCGCAACAAACAACGCTTTCGCCGTTCCATACATCGTCAATACCTCGCTGAATCAGATTTCGACCAAGTTTGACAACGTCATCACCGGCACGGGCGCGAGCGTCGTAACCGCCCAAGTGCAAGATGGTCAAAGCACTTACAACTACGTCGACAAAAACGGCAACCCTGCAACCGTCTCCATTTCTCGTCCAAACGGCGGCACCGTCACGCCATCGGGGGGTTATTCCAGCAATGGGGTCGCCCTCTCAGGTTCGACATGGAACATCAACCCATCCTCCACCGGCAGCGATCCCATTCCCGGCTTCAATTCCGGGTTGACGTTCACGTTCTCCTCACCCGTCAATGCATTTGGTTTTGAGATTGGCGACTGGGCCACCTGCTGCTATACCAACACCCGCCCGGCAGCGATTCAATCGACTTACGGCGTTCCGGCACAAGGCTCAGGTTTATGGATCGCGTTTAATGGCGGAGCGGCGACTCTCCCGGCCAACGCGCTGAGTTCAAACGACAATCCGGGTTACGTCGCGCAAAGAAGTTACACCAATTTCATTGGCGCGATCGACGACACTGGGTTCTTCTCCAAGGTAACATTCTTTGGTGACGGATTCGGCGAGTATCTGGTAGCCGGAGGAACGCTGCGTTTCGCCTCCGTTCCCCAGGGCTCGGTGACCAACCCGGTCCCCGAGCCCGCGACCCTGATGCTGTTGGGTCTTGGACTTGCGGGCATGGCATGGACGCGTCGCAAATCCATGGCGTAATCCTCGTCAACATCG
>JAJXXS010000333.1 GCA_021780975.1 Pseudomonadota bacterium | reverse complement strand
CTCTACCGGGCCGAGTCGAAAAACCCCGAAACCCTGGAGAAATACGGCCACGGCACGCCGGACGACTGGATCGAACGCCACCTCTACAGCAAATATTCAGCGGGGGGCGTGACCCTCATGCTGCTCCTCGACGTCGTGCTGTTCGGGCCCCTCGGCCTGACCATGTGGGCCGTGCAGATGTTGTGGATTCCTCTGCTTGCAGCGGGCGTCATCAACGGCCTTGGGCATTACTGGGGTTACCGCAATTTCGCCAGCGAGGACGCCTCGACCAACATCTTCCCCTGGGGAATCCTCATCGGCGGGGAGGAACTGCACAACAACCACCACGCCTACGGCTCCTCTGCCAAGCTCTCCAGCAAGTGGTTCGAGTTCGACATCGGCTGGACCTACATCCGTCTGCTGTCCTTCCTGGGCCTGGCCAAGGTACGCAAGCTGGCGCCCAAGATTCAATGGCAGCGTGGCAAGACGCTGGTGGATTTGCAGACGCTGCAAGCCGTCATCACCCACCGCTATGATGTGATGACGCGCTACGCGCGCAGCATGAAGAAAGTCTGCGCGGCCGAATTCGCCGACATCCAGGACAAAGCCCGCCTTCCCCAAGGCTGGAATCTGCGCACCCTGCGGCGCTCGTTGCGCCTGGAACCCGCCGCGCTGCCCAACCCCGAAAAGGCGGCCCTGGACGAGGTGCTCAATGCCAATGCCAGGCTCAATACGGTCTATCGCATGCGCCAGGAATTAGCCGCGCTGTGGTCCCGCTCGACGGCCAGCAAGGAGCAGTTGGTTAAACAATTGCAGGACTGGTGCCAGCGGGCAGAAGGCAGTGGCATCGACGCACTGCGCGAATTCTCCCTGCGCTTACGCCGCTACGCCTGAAACCGGCGCACCAACGGAAAGCCCGTCCTCAACGACGGGCTTTTTTTATGCGTTTGCGCGCAGCGCGCCAGGCAAGAAAAACCCGCCTGCAGGCGGGTTGGGGGAGAGGAATCAGCAGCTCACTTGAGCTTGGTTTCCTTGTAGGACACATGCTTGCGGGCGACGGGATCATATTTCTTGATCTCCATCTTTTCCGGCATGGTGCGCTTGTTCTTGGTGGTCGTGTAGAAATGGCCGGTGCCGGCGCTGGACTCAAGTTTGATTTTTTCGCGGACTTTGCTCGCCATGATTTAACCTCAGATTTTCTCGCCCTGGGCGCGCAGTTCGGCCAGCACGACGTCCAGCCCCTTCTTGTCTATGGTGCGCAGCGCCGCATTGGAGAGGCGCAGGCGCACCCAGCGCTGCTCGCTTTCCACCCAAAGGCGGCGCAGTTGCAGATTGGGGAGAAAACGGCGCTTGGTTTTATTGTTGGCGTGGGAAACATTGTTCCCCACCATGGGCTTCTTGCCGGTAATTTTGCAGACGCGGGCCATCGCGGGCTCCAAGGGTAACAACGAAAACGCGCTTTATACCATGAAGCCGCACCCTAGAGCAATCCGCGCTCGGCAAAGGAAAGCACGCCGCTGCCCGCAACGATGAAGTGATCCAGCACGCGCACGTCGACCAGCGCGAGCGCCTCCTTCAACTGCCGCGTCAACATCTCGTCCGCACGGCTCGGCTCGGCCACGCCGGAGGGGTGATTGTGCGCGAAGATCACCCCCGCAGCGTTGTTGGCTAAAGCACTCTTGACGACTTCCCGTGGGTAGACGGCGGTTTGCGTGAGGGTGCCCCGAAACAGTTCCTCCCAGGAAATCACGCGGTTTTGCGCGTCCAGCAATACGACACCGAACACCTCATGGGCCTTGTGTCTGAGCAGCAGGCGCAGATAGTCCACCACCTGGGCAGGCGACTGCAGCACGTCGCCGCGCGCAACCTCTTCGGCGAGTACGCGGCGCGCCATTTCCAGCACCGCCTGCAAGAGCGCGTATTTGGCACGCCCCAGCCCCGGCGCGGCGCAAAACCCCGCCAAATCCGCCTGGCAGATGGCGGCGAGGCCGCCGAACGCCCCGAGGAGTTCGCGCGCCAAATCTACCGCGCTCTTGCCCGGCAAACCGGTCCGCAGAAAAATGGCAAGCAATTCGGCGTCAGTAAGCGCTCGCCCACCCTGCTGCAGGAGCTTCTCCCTTGGCCGTGTGTCGGCCGGCCAGTCCTTGATGCCCATGGCTGCGTTCTCCTCCCTGTAGAATCATCGGTTTCGTCAGATCACTGCGCTATTTCAGGTCGGCAATGCTTACAGTTTCCGCGACGATTTAAGCACCAATTAATAGATGAGCCAATCCATCCTTCTTGGCATCACTGGAGGCGTCGCCGCCTACAAGGCGGCGGAACTGACCCGTCTGTTGGTGAAGAACGGCTTCCGTGTGCAGGTGGCAATGACCGACGCTGCCACCCATTTCGTCGGCCCTGCAACGTTCCAGGCCCTTTCCGGCCGTCCCGTGCTGGAAGGGCTTTGGGACAACACAGGCGCCGGCATGGCCCATATCGACGCCGGCCGTGCGGCGGACCTGATCCTCGTCGCCCCGGCGTCGGCCAACTTTCTGGCCAAACTCGCGCAGGGCCTGGCAGACGATCTACTGTCCACGCTGTGTCTGGCGCGCAATGTGCCCCTGGCAGTGGCGCCGGCGATGAACCGCGAAATGTGGGCCAACCCTGCTACGCAACGCAATGTGGCGCTGTTGCGAAGCGACGGGGTGGCTATCCTGGGGCCGACCAGCGGCGTGCAGGCCTGCGGCGATACGGGTTGGGGTCGCATGCTCGAGCCCGATGAGTTGCTGCACGCGATCCGCGCGCTGCTGAATCCGGGGCCATGGGCACATCAGCGCGTGCTGGTCACCGCCGGTCCCACTTTCGAGGCCCTCGACCCGGTGCGAGGGCTTACCAACCTGAGTTCGGGCAAGATG
>JAJXXS010000287.1 GCA_021780975.1 Pseudomonadota bacterium | reverse complement strand
CCTCCTTCTCCAGCACTTCGCCGAGGTGCTGGGCCACCAGCGCGGCGGACATGGGCTTGAGGTTGAACTGCAGGCAGCGCGACAGCACCGTCACCGGAATCTTCTGCGGATCGGTGGTCGCCAGTATGAACTTGACGTGCTCGGGTGGCTCTTCCAGCGTCTTGAGCATGGAATTGAAGGCACCGCGCGAAAGCATGTGTACTTCGTCGATGATGTAGATCTTGTAGCGCCCGGCGGTAGGTGCGTACTGGGCGTTGTCCAGCACCTCGCGCATGTTGTCGACCCCGGTGTTGGAGGCGGCGTCGAGTTCCAGGAGGTCGACGAAATGGCCGGCCTCGATCTGGCGGCAGGCCGAGCACAGTCCGCAGGGCTCGGCGGTGACGCCCGTCTCGCAGTTGAAGCATTTGGCGAGGATGCGCGCCAGCGTGGTCTTGCCGACACCGCGGGTGCCGGTGAACAGGTAGGCGTGATGCAGCCGTCCCTGGCTCAGGGCATTGGACAAGGCCTGCACCACATGCTCCTGGCCCTTGAGGTCGGCGAAGCGGCGCGGGCGCCACTTGCGCGCAAGCGCCAGAGCAGGCGCTTCGGGGGCGCCGAAAAGATCGCTCATGACAGGATGCAGCCGCAGAGAGGACAGGGACTCACAGGAAGACGCTCATCATCCGGGCGACGATATAGAGGTGGGCGAGCCCGACCCCCGGCACTGGCATCAAAAGCTGTGGCTGCTTCCTTCCGGACCTGACCAGGTTCACCTTCTATCCATGCGGGGAGGCCCGCCCCCGCCATTCTAACCCAGTTGGACAGCGTTACAGCGCCTCATGTGCGCCATCGCAGAACGGCGCGTCCGCGGTCCATTTGCAGCCGCAGAGGTAGACGGTCGACTTTTCCTTGATGGTGAATTCAACCGGCTGGAAATCGGTGCCTGCATGGGAGCCGTCGCAAAAAGGCTGGCTCTTGGAACGTCCACATGCGCACCACCAATAGGTGCCAGCGTCGAGTTCCATCTCGTAGGGTTGTTTTTGCGCAATAACGGGATCGGACATGAGCAGATCTTTCTGGGCCGTGGCGGGAAATGATGGGCGACGAGACTACCCGCGAAAATTCTAGCATGCGCGCCCGCGCCTGTGCCACGCAGGCCAACACCGTGGCCTCAGGCGTGGGCGCCCGCCACCGCCTTGCGCAGCGCCGCACCCAGCTCCTCGGCAACAAATTTGCCCACGTACCCCTCGGCGCCGACATTGCGCGCGTGCTCCTCGTTGGCACGCCCGGTGAGGGATGAGTGTATGACCACGGGGATGGACTTGAAGCGCTCGTCCTCCTTGATCTTGCGCGTCAGGGTGAAACCGTCCATCTCCGGCATTTCCAGATCGCTGAGCACCACTGCCACCTTTTGCCGCGCGGTCTTGCCTTCCGCCTTCGCCTCCCGCTCCATGGTCTGGAGGCGCTCCCAGGCCTCCTTGCCGGTCTTGGTCATGACAAAGGGAACGTGCAGCGCCTGCAGCACCTTTTCGATCTGGCTGCGCGCCACGAAGGAGTCATCGGCCGCCAGGACCACCGCACCCGGCGGCAATTCGAGACGTTGCCCCACCTGCTCGATGTGCACATCCTGCACCCGCGAAGGCAGCACGTCGCGCAGCACCTTTTCGACATCGAGCACCAGCGCCAGGCGGCTCTGATCCGACTCGCCGTCCAGGCGCGCGATGCTGGTGATCATGCCCCCTACGGCATTGGCCTCGGCGGAAAGCACGCGGCTCCATTCCAGGCGCGTTATCTCTTCCACTTCTTCCACCGCAAAGCCCTGCACCGAGCGCTCGTACTCCGTGACGACGAGAAAATTCAACCCTGTCGGCTGGCAGCCGACCACGGCCGGGAGATCCACCACGGGCACGATCTGGCCGCGGATATTGGCAACGCCCTGCACATGCTTCGGGGCCCCCGGCATGGGCGTGATTTTTGGCATAATCATGGCCTCGCGCACCTTGAACACATTGATGCCGAAGATCTCCCTGCGTCCCCCCGGGTCGTCGCCCAGGCGGAAGAGCAGCAGCTCGAATTTGTTGGTGCCCGCAAGACGCGAGCGTTCATCGACTTCCTGCAGGATGCTAGACATGTTTCGGGTTCCGGAATGTGTTCGGGCGCCGCTGGCCACACCCGACAACGACAAAAATTTTCGCACGCATGCGTGCCTGCGGATTCAGACGTCTCCCGCACGGGGACGTACTCGGTAACGACACGGCAGGCCCTGGACTTTAGGGCATGCGGAGATTGATTTCAGGCGCGCGGAACACCCCGCCATTCCTTGGGGGCGATGGCCGATCCCCGGCATCTGCCACAATGCTGCCTAGCCTCACACCGGCGCTGGCTGGCATTCTTCTGGCTACTGACAACACCAATACACCCGCCGCTCCGACATTGCCCTCGCAACCATGAAGACGCAGCCGCCCTCCGGGCCCCCTTCGCGCACGCACCCCGATCCCGGCCGCCGGCCATACCCTCGGGGGCTGCGCTGGCTACTGCCGTTGCCCCTGCTGTTCATCGTCGCGTGGAGCATCTGGACGGAAGTGACGCAATATCGCCAACTGGAAACGCAGACTACGCAGCTGGCGCGGCACGCCGCGACCGCCTATGCCAACCTCATCGCCGCGCGCCTCGACACCCAGGTCAATGAATTGCAATTTGTCGCCCAGGCGCTGCTCGGACCGCAGACGGATCCGGCCGCGCCAGACCCCAGGACCATCGAAACCCTGCGCCGTTTCATGGTCCTGCACCCAAGCTTCCACGCACTCCAACTGCAGTCCGCCGAGGGGGGCAGCCTGCTGTGGTCGACCAAAATGCCGGGACAGGCTCTGGACGCCATCGGTACCCGCTTCACACCTCTGCCCTTCGAT
>JAJXXS010000047.1 GCA_021780975.1 Pseudomonadota bacterium | reverse complement strand
CCGTACTCGAAGCCGTCGGCGAAGCGCGTCGAGGCGTTCACCATGACGCTGGCGGAATCGACTTCGCGCAGGAAGCGGCGCGCGCGCGTGTAGTCTTCGGTGACGACGGCGTCGGTGTGCTGCGAGCCGTAGCGCGCGATGTGGTCGATCGCGGCGTCGATGTCGGCCACCACGCGGATGCTGACGATGGGCGCCAGGTATTCCTCGTGCCAGTCGGCCTCGCTGGCGGCGACAATACCCGGCAGCAGCGCAAGCGTCTGTTCGCAGCCGCGCATCTCCACACCCTTGGCACGGTAGACCTCGCCGATGCGCGGCAGGAACTGCTGCGCGACTGCGGCGTGCACCAGCAAGGTCTCCATGGTGTTGCAGGTGCCGTAGCGGCTGGTCTTGGCGTTGTCAGCGATGGCCAGCGCCTTGGCGAGATCCGCGCGGTCGTCCACGTACACATGGCAGACGCCGTGCAGGTGCTTGATGACGGGAATGCGCGCCTCATTGATGAGGCGTTCGATGAGGCCCTTGCCGCCGCGCGGGACGATGACGTCCACATAGTCCTTCAGGGTGATGAGCTCGCCCACGGCGGCGCGGTCGGTGGTGTCGACCACCTGCACGCAATGGGGCGGCAGGCCGGCTTCGGCCAGGCCTTCGGCGACGCAGGCGGCAATCGCGCGGTTGCTCTCGATGGCCTCGCTGCCGCCGCGCAGGATCGCGGCATTGCCCGACTTCAAGCACAGCCCGGCGGCGTCGGCGGTGACGTTGGGGCGCGCCTCGTAGATGATGCCCACCACGCCCAGCGGCACGCGCATCTTGCCCACCTGGATGCCAGAGGGGCGGTACTTGAGGTCTGCGATTTCGCCCACCGGATCGGGCAGGGCGGCGATCTGCTCCAGGCCCTCGGCCATGCCGCGCAGGGTCTTGTCGCTCATCTGCAGGCGGTCGAGCAGGGCGGCGCCGTAGCCGTCGCGGCGCGCGCGCGCGACGTCCGCGTCGTTGGCGGCCTGCAGCTTGGCCTGGTCGCGCCGGATGGCGGCGGCGATAGCGGCGAGCGCGCGGTTCTTGGCACCGGTGTCGGCGCGTGCCAGCACCCGGCTGGCGTCCCGGGCCTGGTGGCCGAGGGTGGTCATGTAGTGCTTGATGTCCATGGCGGCTTGGTCTTCATTCAGTGGCTGCCTGGCGGCGCGGCGCGCGGCAGAGATACAGTCCGAGGCGCTGCAGCTCGCTCCAGGGATCGCCGGGCTCCAGCCCCTTGGCCTGACGATCGAGCAGGGCCAGGCGCATGAGGCTTTGCTCCAAGCGCGGCAGGGTCAGGCGCCGCAGGGCGCCTTCCACCAGCGGGCGGCGCTTTTCCCACACCCGCTGCGCGGCCAACAGGCGCGGCAGGGTCTCGCCGCGCTGCAGCCCTGATTGTAGCCGCAACAGCAGGCGCAGCGCGCTGGAGAGCTGCCAGAGGATGCGCGGCAGGGCCTCGCCTTCCTCGCGCAGGTGGGCGAGGATGCGACTGTAGCGCGCCAGGTCGGCCTGGTACAGGGCGTCGGGCAGTTGGTCCACGTCGTAGCGCGCCACGTCGGTGACGGCCGCCTGCACTGCGGCCAAGTCAAGGCGTCCGGCGGGCAGCAACAGGGCCAGCTTGTCGATTTCCTGGCGCGCGGCGAGCAGGTTGCCTTCCACGCGCTGCGCCAGCCAGTCCAGCACCTCGGTCGTGGCGTCGAAGCCCTGCGCCTTGAGGCGGCCGGCGATCCAGCCCGGCAGGCGCGCGCTTTCCACGGCGCGGAACTGCAGTGTCACCCCGGCTGCCGCCAGGGCGCCGAACCATTTGCTCTGCGTGGCGCGCCATTCCAGGTTGGGCAGCGAGATGAGGGTGAGCGTGTCGCCCGGCAGGTGCGCGGCATAGTCGGCCAGCGCGCGGCTGCCGTCGGTGCCCGGCTTGCCGGAAGGGATGCGGATTTCGGCCAGGCGCCGCGCGCCGAACAGCGACAGGTTGCCGCCGCCCTTGGTCACCGCCTCCCAGTTGTAGCGGCCCTGCACGTCGTAAACCTGGCGCTCGCTGTAGCCGGCGCGCCGCGCGGCGGCGCGGATGGCGTCCTCGGCCTCCAGCAGGCCCAGCGGCTCCTCGCCCCACAGCACGTAGAGCGGCGCCAGGCCCTGCGCCAGGTGGCCGGCGAGACGGTCGGGCGCGAGCTCCATGCGCTCAGGGCTTGATGTCCTGCAGGCGCTGCGCGACCTGGTCGAGCGCGGCGTCCTCCATGTCGCGGTAGAGCAGATTTTCTTCCGCGCCCATGGCGAGGTACTGGTTGGCGTTGTAGGTGTAATCGCGCGTCAGGTTGATGGTCTGCGGCGCGGCGATGGCGCGCCCGTCCGGCCCCAGCACGGCGTAGCTGAGCGCCAGGGCGATGCGGTATTCCGCGACCTGGCCGGCGCTCGTGAGGGCAAGGATGGTGCGGGTGCGCTTCTCGGGCAGGATTTTGAGCACCACCTGGGCCTGCGCCGGGCTGGAGACGAGCACCCCGCCGCCCACCCGCAGGCGCCTCACCAGTCGCTGGTAGAACGAATCGACCTGCATCTGGTTGTAGCCCGGCGCATCGATGTAGAGCGTGTTGAAGGGCAGCGCCACGTCGCCGCGCAGGTGAAAGCCACACCCACCCAGGGACAGAGCGAGCAGGGCGAGGAAAAAGGCGCGCCGCTTCATGCCACGATGTTGACCAGACGGCCGGGCACGACCACGACCTTTTTGGGCACGACGCCGTTGAGAGCCTTTTGCGCCGCCTCGCTGGCCAGCGCCGCGGCCTCGATGGCCAGCTTGTCGGCGCTGCTCGGCACGCGGAACTGGCCGCGCAGCTTGCCGTTGACCTGCAGCACCAGTTCGATTTCGTCTTGCACCAGCGCTGACGGGTCGGCC
>JAJXXS010000209.1 GCA_021780975.1 Pseudomonadota bacterium | reverse complement strand
CGCCGACTGCTGGTAGAAGATCATCCACGGCATGATCACCGCGCCGATGTTGGCCGCCACCAGGTACAGGTAGGCGGGCTGGTCGAGCGGCATGTGCAGCATGCCGCTGGCCAGTTCGTGTCCCTGCGGGTGGGCCTTGTACGCCACCCAGAAGAACACGAACTCGAACAGGCCGAGCAGGATGGCGACGCGCTCCACGCGGCGGTAGGAGCCGGTCCACACGATGGCCAGCAGCAACAACACCGCGGAACCCAGGCTGTACAGGCGCGGCAGGCCGAACAGGTCGCCGACGCCGGCCACGCCGGTGAACTCGGTGATGAGCGCCCCCAGGGTGGCCACCGCCAGGCCGGCCACCGACAGCCAGGCCCAGCCTTGGCCGAAGGTCTCGCGGATCAGTTCGCCGTGGCCCTTGCCGGTGAAGATGCCCAGACGCACCGTCAATTCCTGCACCACATAGAGGATGGGCACCAGGATCAGCTGCAGCAGCAGCAGGCGGTAACCCCATTGCGCGCCGCTTTGCGCCGCAGTGATGATGCTGCCCACCTCGGTGTCGGCGAGCATGACTACCAGGCCGGGACCCAAAACGGCAAGAAAAACCTGCCAGCGCTTGAGGGCAGGCAGGGCGGCGGTCGGATAGGCGGTGGCGTCCATGGCAGTTGGTTTGTGTTGGTATTGAGAATTATTCTCTATAGTGAGGCAAACGGCAAATTAGTTCATGGTCCGTCGGCTATTTTTTTCCGCCCGGGCCGGTGGCAGCCTCCATAGTCTGAGGGGGCGCGCCGGTTTTTCCCGCATAATCGCGCCATCATGCTGAGCTATGTCATCGTCTTGCTGGGCGCCGCCAATCTGGGCCTGCTGCTCTGGATACTGCTGCGTGTGGCGCGCCTGCCGGCGGCGCTTGAAGGTGGTCAGGAAGCCCGCCACCGCGCCATGCTCACCGATCTGCACGAAGGTCTGGCGCGCCAGGCCGAGCGCACCTTCAGCGCCCTGCAGGAGCATGGCGAGCGCCTGCGCGGCGCGGTGAACCACGAACTGGCCGCCACGCGCGCCGAACTGGTCGGCCTCAGGGAAGCGCAGAGCGCCCAATTGGCGCAGGGCCGAGAGGCCCAGCAGGCGCTGATGCGCGAATTCTCCCAGGCGCTGCAGCATAGCCTCATGGAGCAGGCGCGCGCCGAGCGTGCTCAACTGGGCGACAGCCTGCACAAGGTCGGCGCGCAGCTGAGCGCCACGGTGGAAAAGCTCGCCCAGACGGTGGAGGCGCGCCTGGGCGAGATCTCCGGCAAGGTAGCCGAGCGCCTCAACGAGGGGTTCAAGAACACCAACGACACCTTTGCCCGCGTGATGGAACGGCTGGCGACCATAGACGAAGCACAGAAGAAGATCGACGGCCTCACCAGCAACGTCGTCAGCCTGCAGGAAATCCTCGGCGACAAGCGCAGCCGGGGTGCGTTCGGCGAGGTCCAGCTGGAAGCCCTGGTGCGCAATCTGCTGCCGCCCACGGCCTATGATTTCCAGGTCACGCTCGCCAATGGCAGCCGCGTCGATTGCCTGCTGCGCCTGCCGGAACCTACCGGCCTGGTGGCGGTGGACTCCAAGTTTCCGCTGGAGAACTTCAACCGCATGTTCGATCGCGAGACGGCCGAGGCCGACCGTCTGCAGGCTGTTCGCGCCTTCAAGGCGGACGTCAGAAGGCATGTGGACGACATTGCCACGAAGTACATCATCGAGGGTGTCACCAGCGATGGCGCGGTGATGTTCCTGCCAGCGGAGGCGGTGTTCGCGGAAATTCACGCCTATCACCAGGATCTGGTGGACTATGCCTTGTCACGCCGCGTCTGGATCGTCTCGCCCACCACCTTGATGGCCGTGCTCAACACCGCGCGGGCGGTCATCAAGGATGTGGAAACGCGTCGTCAGGTGCACATCATCAAGGAGGAACTCGCGCGCCTGGGCAAGGAATTCGGGCGCTTCGACGAGCGCATGAAGAAGCTTGCCAGCCACATCCGCCAGGCCCATGAGGATGCCCAGGAGGTGCATACCACCAGCCTCAAGATCAGTCGCCGCTTTACCCAGATCGAGCAGGTTGACCTGGAGCATCTGCGCCGGGATGCCAGCCTGCTGCCCGAGGGCGAGCCCTGAAATTCGGCAGTCCCCGGGAACGGCTCTGGAGGTGGCTGCGGGGCGCACCGACTGCCTATCCGCTGGATGCCGATGAGTGGCAGGCAACGCTCGCGTTACCCTTGTTCGCACATTTAAGCGCCGATGAGGTGCGCCGTCTCAAGGAATTGACAGCGCGCTTCATTGCCGCCAAGCAATTCAGCGCGGTTCAGGGTTTCAGCCTGACCGAGCGGGTGGTGCAGCGCATCGGCGCCCAGGCCTGCTTGCTCACGCTGAATCTGGGTTTGGAGTGGTACCGCGGCTGGCGCGAGATCATTCTTTATCCCGATGCGTTCGTGCCGATGCGCAGCTATACGGACGAAGCGGGGGTGGTGCACGAGACCCGCTACCCTCACCTAGGCGAGGCCTGGCAGGGCGGCCCACTGATTTTTTCCGCTGCCGATGTCGCCCCAGGCGCTGGCGCCGAGAATGTGGTGATCCATGAATTCGCCCACAAGCTCGACATGCTCGATGGCAGCGCCAACGGCCTGCCGCCCCTGCATGCGAGCATGCGCGTGGCTGACTGGGCGGCGGCCTTCGGCGCCGCCTACGGCGACTTCCGCAGCCGCGTCGAACGCGGCGGGCATGTGCTCATCGACGTTTACGCGGCCGAGTCTCCGGCCGAGTTCTTTGCCGTGCTGAGCGAGGTGTTTTTCGCCCGGCCCGCTATACTGGCGCAGGTTTATCCGGCCGTGTACCAGCAGATGCGGCTTTTTTTCCGCCAGGACCCCCTGGTTCGT
>JAJXXS010000110.1 GCA_021780975.1 Pseudomonadota bacterium | reverse complement strand
CGGTTCATCCCCGCGTGGGCGGGGAACACACTTCTTCCAACCTGTTGATTTGCCAACCTTAATCAACGGTTGGAAATTCTACCGATTTTCGCCCTGAATTTCCGTGGCATTTTTCCAGGTTGTTAAAGAACATTCTTGTCGTCCGCGGGAAGAAAACTCACCAGTTTCGCGCCGTCGATTTCTACGGGAATCCTGCGATTTTGCCCCAGAGTGACGAAGTCAAACCCGGCTTCATTGTTCACGCGCCAGGCCATGACGGCGTTGCCTTCCTCGATGCCGGCCTCGACCTGGCTCCAGATGTGTTCGCGCACCTTGGCGGAGTAGTTGCCGACATAGACGCCGGCGCGAATTTCCAGCAGCCAGACGGCAAGCCGGCCACGTAGCCGAGGCGGTGCGTTTTCAAGCACGATGACCAGCATCGCCTATGGAATCCGGGTTGGGGATGGCTGGGCCGACTTGCTCTTCGAAGCGTTCGGGTGGCTCGATTTCTCCGGCGGCAAGCATGTCTTCAATGCCTGGAATGATGCGTTCCAGCAGGCGGGAGTCACGGAAGGTATCGCGGCAGGCTAGCCGTACCTGTTGCTCGGGGTTGGCGGGGCGGCGCGCAGCGATGCGAAAAGCCAGGGGCACGACAGTGTCGAATTTGTACACGTCGGCTACATCGTAGACGAATGAGAGCGGCTTGCCGGTGTGGATGAAACCGATGGCGGGCGCATAGCCGGCAGCAAGCACGGCGGCTTCCGTCACGCCATAGAGACAAGCGGTGGCGGCGGAAAGGCAGCGGTTGGGCAGATCGCCCTTGTCCCAATCCTGGGTGTCGTAGTTGCGCGCCTTCCACTCCACCCCATATTTGGCGGCGATGCGTTTGTAAGTCTCGCGAACGCGCACACCCTCAATGCCGCGCAATTGCTCGACCGAGCGGCGCTGCGGCGGCTCTTCGCCGAAGCGCAGCGCGTACATCTTGCGCACCACCTTCAGCCGCAAGCTGTCGTCCAGCGCTAGCCGCGCCTGGTACAGCAGCTTGTCGGAACGCGCACCGCCGGGTTGGCCGGCGGAATACAGCCGCACGCCGGCCTCGCCGATCCATACCAGCAGGGTGCCGACACGCGCCGCCAAGGCACAGGCCCCGTGAGAGACGCGTGTGCCAGGCTCCAACATAAGGCAGGCCACGCCGCCGACAGGGATGTGGGTGCGTACACCGGTTTTATCAACGACGACGAATGCGCCATCGAGCACGTCAAGGTGGCCATATTCGATGTAGAGAATCGACAGCCGCTCCTTGATCGGGATGGGTTTAAGGGGTGGAAGCAGATTGGTCAAGATGCAGGCAGGCTAGTAATAATCGTCTTCACGCTGGTGGCGAACGGCCAGTATGGTTACTGTTTTGGTGTCCTCCACTTCAAACAGGGCGACATAACCGGCATTGCCAAAGCCGATGACCAATTCCCGCAGAAAAGGGTTTTCTGGTGTAGCCTTTCGACAGCTGAATGGAAAGGATTCCAGAACAGTAAACGATTGTTCAAGCACTTGCCGGGCATGTTTCGCAGCTACGAAATCCTGCTCGGCAAGAAAATCGAACAGACGCTGCAAGTCATCGGCGGCAGAAGGCGCAAAGCGGACTCGATAACTCAACGTCCGCGCGCCCCGCCTTTTGCCTGCGCCTTGGCCAGGGACTTGTCCAGGCGCTCGAGCATGTCCGTTGCGGAGACATAATTGCCAGACTGTCTTGCCTCTTCGCGTGCAGCCAGGCCACGCGCGATAAACTCCCGTTGCGCCTCGCGCCGCTCGATGTTCATCCGCACCGATTCCAGAACAAAACCGGAAAGCGTTTCGCCTTCTTGCAAGACGGATTCGGCAGCTTCGCGCAACTCGCTATCCACGCGAAGTGGGGGAAGGGTGGCGGTTTTCATGGCGCGTCCTTTTTGCATTGCACATGCAATGCAGTTTAGCTTTCAAAATCCGGGCCCGCAAGTTCAGATGCGACGAACCAGCAACAAGCCGCAGCCGAAGGCTTTGGCAGGGCCGATCCCATCTAAGAGGGCAGCACGAAACCGGACGGCATCTATCACGGTCATGCCGCCCGCAAAATCAAGCGTCGAAAGCGCGATCTTTTTGCCATTCCGCTGCCGCCATGTCCGATAGCCATCCACCCGCAGGTCGGTGTTGCCGATCTGTACACCCAGGCGCGTTTGCCTATCCTGCAACCAACGGGCGCCTGCCTCGTAAGCCAGATACGCGAGACTGGCACGGCCGGTTTCGGGTAGTTCTTTCCAACCCATGCGCTGTTTGGCGTCCATCACTACATCATGACGCTGACCGCGCTCACCCCTCGCACTCCGCGACACGGTGGGATTGACCCGCAGCTTGAAAGCCAAGTGGTCGCCGGGCTGGAGGTCAGGAGCGTAAGGCTTGGCCTCGACCCGCCACAGGTTCTGCCGATCTTGCGGGCATTGCGTAGAGAGCACATAGAACACCGGCAATCCATCCTGTTGCTCGGCACGGAACAGGAAGGGCGCGCGTTGGCTGGTCCTTTCCTCCTTGGGCGGTAGATCGAACAACCGCCAGAGGGCCTGGTGCTGGCCGTAGGGGTCGAGGTCGCCCAGCCCAAGCAGTTGCTTGAAGCCGAGCCCGGGCCGAGGAGTGATGCGGGAAAGCCAATGACTCGCGGCATTCATCGCTGGCCTCTCAGGTGGGCATGGTGTTCGGTACGCACCGCGAATTGCCAGCGGCGGCGGGAGGCGGGCTGGTCGCGGCGGGCATGGCTTTCTTCCGGGGTGAGCCCGGTTTCCGCATCGGTGTCCCAGAGCAGTACAGGACGGACTTCCCGCAACCAGGCATGAGGTTGCCAACCTTTCCAGGAACCCTCCAGCCCCACGATCACCGCAGCCAGGCTTACCCCTGCCACAGCAGTCTCCACGTCGGGCGCGCTGATCACCCTGGGTGCCAAAGGCAGCGCCGGGGGGCAGGACTTGCGGCCCAGGTAGAGCGGGAACACCGGCGCGTGCAGCGCGTCCCGCAATACGTTCAAGGCATGGGGCGCCCCGGCACGCGCCCACAGGGCCACGGCGCAATAGGCATCCTGGCGGTATTCACGGCGTGAAAGGATGGTGTTCAGGTCATGCCGTGGCAGGCGGGTGAGCTCGTCCCGCCGGGTGGGAAAGACCATGCGGTTCTTGCCCTTGCCGGACGAGGGCACTTGCGCGGTGTGGTAGTCGGAAAGCGGCAGGCCGGGGCATTCCACTTTTACCGCTAGCCCATAGCCATCGTCCAGTGCGGCATGGGCAGCCTCCAACACCACACGATCTGCCTCGTCGTGGGCGGTGTCCGGACGTCTGATGCCAAGCGCCGCCGCCAGAAGGCCCAGGATGGCCGACTTGGTGGGCATCAGCGCCGAAGGACGCGTCTCCCCCACCGCGATATCACCCCACGCGGCCAATGGCCCATAGAGCTGGAAGACGAGATAGTCCCGCATCACATGCCTCCGCAATCCGCGGCGAAGCCCAGCAGCTCATGGAACGAGCCCTCGGCCCGTTCTGGCAGGGCGACAAGCTTGCGGCTGGCGAGGGCTTGGCCTTCGTAATACACCTTGTCCAGGTTGTCGCGCATGGTTTCCAGGGCCTGCACAGCATTTACGAGCATGCCGTCGCCGTAGTCGTTCACCGGCTTCATGAAGGCCAGGGACAAAGCCCGCGGCTGGCGGCTACCCTTCTCGGCCAGGGCGTAATAGGCCCAGGCGCGGCTAGCGAAGCTGTTCTGCTTGCCGGTGGGCGCCACCGTGGCGGCGGCCTCAGTCAGCGCCTGGATGGCCTTGCCCGCCAGCTCGTTGCCGAGCTGGTCGCGCAGGGCATCGCAATTCACGCAGATGTAGCTGTAGAACAGCCCGGCACCGAAGCCCTGTTCGCCCATGTGGGCGGAACCGGCGTCCTCCTCGCGGGTGTTGAGGTCGTCCACGGCGGTGAAGAAGTCATCCTCCACGGCGGCGCGGTGGACGGTGACGGCGTGGGCGACCTGGCAAGCGGCTTCGGTGTTGAAGGCCGGGCTATCGGCCAGCATGCGGCCGAACAGGGCGATGTCGGCGGCCGTGTGTTGCTTGCGCAGGAGGTTGAGTTCTTCCTCGCCGGGCTTGCGCTTCTCGGCAGCGAGCCGGTCCGCCAAGGCGTCAATGGCCACCGCCTCCTCCGGGCTGAAATGGGCGAGCTGTTCGATCTCCAGGTCGTTGAGCGGCTTGTCTTCCTTCTTGCCCTTGAGCTTGCCGAAGCGGGCGGCGATAGCCTGCGCCCATTCCTTGGCATCCTTCTCCCCGATGCCGGATTGGGTCAGGCGCTCGAATACCTCCACGCCCTTCAACTTGGTGCGTGTGCCCACATGCCCCTTGAGGGCCGCCTCGAACTGCTCCGATGTGCGCCACGCCCGCTTGAGGCTCTGGGATGAGACACGAAGCCGAGACACGCCGCCCATGACGGCGCTCTTGGGACGGTTGAGATCGTCGCGGTTGAGGCAGGCGGGCGGATAGGCGGTGAGCAGGTGCAGTTGCAGGAAGGTGGTCATGGTTTTCTCCGTGTTGGGCTTGGGATAATGATCAAAGGGGCGCGGCGGCGTAGTAGTCGTAGGCCATCTGGCGTCGTGGGTCGTTGGGTCGTTTCTCGTCCATGGGCGACCAGTGCCAGACCACGGCGGCCAGGTCAGCTAGATTCGCCTGATCGTCGAGCAGGGAAAGCGCCCGGCGCAGCAGGGTGTAGAGGGTTTCCAGGTCGTCGCAAGCCAAGATGTTGCGCATGCGCAGTTCGGCCACCACGGGCGCGTTGCCACCCGCCTTGGGGCTCCCCATGCGATTCGCCAGGGAACCGGCGGCTTCAGTCTTGACCCGGGCGACCAAGCCGGCGATGGCAGCAAGCTTGGGATAACGCGACTCCGCGATGCCGCAGTCGGCCTGGCGCAACTCGCGCAGCAGACGGTGAAAGGCGGGCGACAACATCACCTCGGTGAGCCTGCCGGCGCGGCGCAGAGCGGCGCGCTCGCCCCGGTCATGTTCCAGGCCCTGCCACCAGGCCCGCAGCACGGCGTAGGAGGGATGGTCCGGCTTTCCTCGGGGGAAGGGCTTGTCAGGCTTATCGTTCATATCGGTCTCCTCGAAAGATCAGGCGGGGTTGTGGGTGGGTTGGGGCAGGCCCAGGAGGTCGCGCAATTTCTTGCCGGCCAGGGCCTTGGCGAGATCGTTGCGTGCGGTCGCCAGCCGGCGGGGATCGACGGCATCGAAGTCACCGGCCTGGGCGTGGTGATCAAAGACAAACAAGGCGGCGGTGTGTAGAACCGCCCGCCAACTCTCCTTCACCGGCACTTCGGCTTGAGGCGTAGTAAGTCCCGCGCGCAAGCGATCGGCGTGCTCGTAGAAGGTGGCTTCGGTGGCTTCCCAGAAATGGGCCTGGACGAAGGACAAGTCACCGCGCGCATCACTGCCCCCTAGCAGCGCGTCCTTGACCCGGCCGCGCAGCACGCCCGCCGCCCAATCGGCGCCCTGGATCAGATGCTCCACCAGGGCCTTGAAGATGGAATCCATCCCTTCCGGCACGGTCAGCAGCGGCATGGTGGCGTCGTACCAACAGCGGGCCTTCATGTTGTCCATATCGAAACCGAAGGCCCAGAGCCGGCCGTCCTCACGGGTTTGCGTCCGGAAACGCTCGATCACCTTCGCTGGACGGCGCGTCCCATCGGCGCTGTTCTCCACCCACCCCAGCCAATGCCGATAACCAACACCGCCGGGCTGGGGGTGGATGGGATTGGGCAGACCATCCTTCACGTAATGGGGACTTAGGAGATGCTCGAAACCCTGGTAGTTAACCCCATAATTGCGAGTGACAAAGTGCCGGTAAATCCTCGTGGATGCTGCTCCGCAGAGATCGCAGGGGGTGGGTAACGGCAATACCTCGGCCAGCAGCCGAATGCGGCGCGGCACGGCCCAGAACTGCTGGTCAGGGTGCACATCCACAGAGGTGGTGATTCCGGCCGGGGGTTTGGCCTCGCTGATGCGTGTAGGCGCCAGCCAGGGGAAACGGTCCGACTCGCCATCCTTTGTTTCCCCATCCCGCAGATGACGCGCCTGCTCCAGCACGTTGAGCCAACAGGTTTCCCACAGGGTCTTGCCCTGCACCAAGGTGGTAAGTGGGCCACCGCCGCGCAACCCGGTGCGATAGCCCTTTCCGCCGGAAGGCGCGTTGGTCTGCATACTGAACAAGGCCATTGCCGCGCATGCGGGACATAGCTGGGCGACCCCATTGCGCTTGATGAAATGGTCCTTGTTCTGCTCCTGCGTTTGTTCGCCGGGTGCCTCGATCAACAGCGCACTGATGTCCAGTTTGTTGGTCAGTTCTGCCGGGGCGTAGTCCTGCATGAAGGCTGCCTTACCCTCCAGTTCGAAGGCATGAGCCACAGTAGAAAAACGACCGCGCAACTCGTCAGAGGTAAGCGCCTCCCGCCGCCATTTGCGCCAGGTGAAGGTATCCGGCGGCGCGCAGGTGGTCTGCAATAACCCGATCAGAAACTGCGTCAACGCCCCGTCGAAATCCGGCCGGGGCGAGGCCACGGCGACGATGGGATTGCTGGCGATGCCTTCCGTGAGCTGCCAAGGGGCGATGCTCTCCCGGCTCCCGTCGGCGCGCCGGACGGGTATCCAGCGGTCATAGGTCAGATTCATCCTCCACTCCTTTCTCGATGGTGAGTCCGCATACCGGCGAATAGATGACTTGGATTTCGTCGCCGCTGGCATTCAGGGCATGGCCGCGCCACGTTTCACCTGCCGGGCGCAAGGCGACGATGACTACGTAGCGGCCTTCGTCGGACATGGCTTGCCTGGCCGCCGTGATGAGCATGCCGTCACGCGGGCTCTCGGCGGCGATGAGGCGGCGCGGCACGGTAAGTTCTGAAAGCGCCCAGGCGATGCCGGCATCCGCCATCGCCCAGGGGACCAAGCTGTGTTCGGCCACACGCGCCAGCCGCACCCGTACCGTGGCCTCGCCCAGGCGGGTGGGGGCCTCGCCCTCGTCTTGCCAGATCAGGCTGGTTGGGGTGTAGCCCTCGTCGAAGTTGAGCAGGTTGCCACGCGCCGTGCTCTTGTCGGCGCGGCAGGCGCCGTCGGCGGCATTCGCCACGGTCTGGAGGCCTTCCGGCAATGCGTCGAAGGCCGCGTCGTCGTACACCGCCTCGATCATTGCCCGAGCCTGGCGCGGCACCTCGAAGCCGCCCTCACCCGCCAGCCAGCGGGCGGTGAGCCAAAGTTTGCCGTGGTCGGGATAGACCTTGCCGGTCTTGGGCAGCAGGCCCTTGATCCATTTGGCATCGACTTCCGGGACGGGCTCGGGTGTGAGTACCGCGAGCTGGGCGCCGCCGCGTCCGTCCGGCGTTTTGATCGGAACACGGTTTCCCGATGTGTCGCGCCGGTGGCGTTGCAGGCGGCCGGCACGCTGGATGATGAGGTCGATGGGGGCGAGGTCGCTCACCATGTCGTCGAAGTCCACATCCAGGGATTGCT
Organism: Pseudomonadota bacterium; assembly: GCA_021780975.1. Classification (GTDB taxonomy): domain Bacteria; phylum Pseudomonadota; class Gammaproteobacteria; order Burkholderiales; family Thiobacillaceae; genus JAJXXS01. The sequence continues at coordinate 4,248 of JAJXXS010000110.1, read as the reverse complement.
CGACCACCTGGGTGGCGATGACCAGCCGGCCGCGCCGGGTGTCCGGGCCGCTGTCCGGGCCGAAATCGGCCAACAGGCCTGCGCCGATTTCCAAGCGGTCTTGGAGGGCGAAACGGGCGTGGTAGAGGGTGGCCGGTCGGTCGGGGTGAGCCGCGTTCCATTGCCGCCAGATCTCCACCGCATCGGCCACCGTGTTGCGCACCCACACCGCGCAGCGGCCTTGAACGACGGCCCCTTCCAGATGAGCGAGGGCCTGGGTCTCCTCATGCAGGAGCGTGGTTCCCACCCGCCGCGAAACGGACTCGCGGGCTGCCAGGGCTTGTTCGGTGAAATCACTGCGGGCCAGCCGGGTGGCCAGCGGATAGGCAATGCTTTGCGGTGATTCGGCCGCGAACCCGGCCCCCTGGGCGAAGGCTTGCAGGTAACGGGCGCGCTGGTTCTGCGGCAAGGTGGCGGAGAGCAGGATGGCCGAACCGCCCAGGGCTGCATGGAAGCGCAGCAACCTGGCGAGCAGTTCGCCCATGTAGCAGTCGCAGGCGTGTACCTCGTCGACGACGAGGACCTTGTTCGCTAGCCCAAGCAGGCGCAGGGACTGGTGCCGGGCGGGCAGTACGGCAAGCAGGGCCTGATCTAGGGTGCCAACACCGAAGTCCGCCAACAATGCCTTCTTGCGGCTGTCGGCGAGCCAGGCGGAGCACGTTCGGGAGGCTGAGGCGTCTTCGCCCTGGCCATAGCCGGCATCCCGGCGATTCATCTCCTCCAGCCGCAGCTTGAGCCGGTCCGCCGAATGAGCAAGCGCGAGCTGGCCTGCGCCTTCCGCGAAGAAGCGCTGCCAGCCCTCGTCCTTGCGCACCCGGTCGAACATGGCATCCGCAGTGGCCATGGTTGGTAGGGCGAGATAAACGCCCTGCCCACAGCCGGCTGCCATGAGCCGGGCCGCCAGGGTAAGCGCGGCCTCGGTCTTGCCGGCGCCAGTGAGTTCTTCCAACACGAAGATCTGAGGGCTGTTGGCGATGGCGACGGTTTCGGCCCAGGCTTGCAACGGCGTGGGCAAGGCCAGTGTTGGGAACAGCGTTTGGATACGCGGCAAGGTAGTCGGCGCGGCGGGCTCCAAACCGCTCTCCGTCATCGCTTGTTGCGCCTGGGGCAGTGCGACCTTTGTCCAGTAGTCCGTCAGCGAGAGGTTCGGCGCGTGGTAGGAGAACCAGCGCGTGTTGGAACCCAGCCAGTCTGCCGCTACAGCGAGCCCAGCCACCAGCCACGAGGCCTGGCGATAACTCTCGGCAAGCCCGGCCACGGGCGTTGGTAGGCTGAAATTTTCAGGCAGGAACAGCCGCGCGGCCTGGGTGACGAAACTGCGTGCATCTTTCAATACGGGCTGGGGAAAGTGGTTGCGCAGCAGCAGTGCCGCGCCGTCCAGGTTTTTAGCCGGCCGGCCATGGTGGCCGGTCACTGCAGAAAGCCAGGGCTGGAGCAGATCGAAAAGGTCGGAATCGTGGCCATCCAAACCCAACCAATCGAGCAGGTAGTTTTCCGCCAGCACATAGCCCAGGGTGTCGTGCCGTTCGCCCCCGGCTCCGGCGCCGCTTCGACCTTGGAGCATGATTAGCAAGTCCGGTCGCCAAGCCTGAAAGCCATCGCCAAACTTGCCGAGATCATGGATTGCCGCTTGGAAAATCAGCCATGAGCGTAGCCATTCCGCTTCCAGTCCAGACTGACGGACCAATGCCATCAGGCACGCTGGCCTACGCTTCAGCAACACAGCCATGCAGGCCGCCACATCCAGACAGTGATAAGCCAGCGGATGCCATTTCTGCTCACCTGGGTAGTTCGGGTCAGCCTTGCCCCAATAGTTGTTAATGATTGTTGCGGGTATGGTCATTTATCCATGTTACCCGCCGCCGGCCTCAAAACCTGAGCCCGCCGGATCCCCGCGCCGGTACTGGCTTGCCGCGAATTCATGCAGGCTTTTGACGGCTTCCCTGAGGGCCTCTGGCGCCACCACTTCCACGTCCGGCCCATATTTGAGGATGTCCATGAGAAGCTCGCGATCGTCCGAGTAAGGGATGCTCAGTTCATAGGAGTGGTCTTCCAGCCAGCGGCCTTGCTGTTGCGGGTGCCAGGTTTCCGCGGCCACCCAGCGGGCGCGCTTGGGTGTGAAGCGCAGTACAGCAGTGGCGAGGGGTTGGCCGGCGAAGATGCCGTAGCTCGTAGCAAACTCGCGGTCGAGTTGGGCCTCACTGATGCCCTTGGCGGGCTTGGCCAGAGGCTCCACCGCGCGGATGCATTCGACGGCGAAGCTGCGCACGCCCTTCTTCTTATGGCACCAGGCATCCAGATACCAATTGTCGCGGTAGTGGGCCAGCCGCTGGGGGGAAATAATGCGCGTGCTGATCTCGTCGAGTTCGCGGTTGTAATAATCGATCCTGAGCCGGTGGCGTTGCAGGACGGCGTGGGCGACCGCCTGGAAGTGGCGCGGGTGCTTGTGCCGGGAAGCCATGCTGAGGAGGCGGATGCGCTGCACGACCTGGCCGGCGTCAAGATGGCGTGTTGCCAGCAACTGGTCGATTCGCGCCTGTAGCGGCCGCAGATGGTCGTCGAGCAGGCCGGGTTCCAGGTTGGCGAGCAGGTGCTTTAGGGTGACCAGTGCGAGCAGTTCTTGCCCGCTAAACCACAGGCCCGGCAGGGGGTGGTGGCCATTGGTGGTGTCGTAGCGGTAGCCGCCGCGCTCCTTGTCGTGGATAAGCGGGGCGCCCAGCTTGTCCCGCAGTTCCGCGATGAACCGAGTGAGCGTCGAGCGCGCAAAGTCGTGCTCGACGATGAGCGAGGCGCGGGAAAGCCCCGTGCGCCGTCCGTCCAGCAGGCGATGGAGGCGATAGAGTTCGTCGAGCTTGCTCAAGACATTGCGGAATCGGGAAGAGAGTTGCCACGAATGGTTGTTGTACACCAAGTGTACCAGTGCGCGTATTGGGCTACAGGACTGGCGATCCCCACTTTTTGCGATGGGATCCCACCAGAATGGCGGCACTTTAGGCAGCTCGCCGACTCGATCACTGGGTAGTGGAGAACACAATACCTCCTTAATAAGACTGTCCGGGCGTTGCACTCAGCCACACCTACGTGGGGGGCGGCGCCACGGGGATTGCGGCGGGTCATGAGTCGGCTGAGCCGGCCAGAAAAAATTATTGAATTTTTTGCAGCAATGCCAGTTTTGTGGCAGCGCAGTGCCTATACGGTTTGTCGTGCCGCTGTCTGCCACGCCTGTCTGTCCCGCATCAGGCAGCCCACGACGGGTCGGCCACGGGTTTTCCGGGCCGGTTATCTACACGTTTATGGGTTATCTAACATGTCACACATCAACTTTGCCGCCGAAACCGCGATCACCCCCGCGTCACCCTCTATTCCTTCCGGTCCGCTGGATCTTTCCGCCATCAGCCTGCCGCAAAATTACGGCGCCATGGCGGGCGTCAAGAAGGTTGTGACCACCGTCCCAGTGCGCAGGCCTGGCAACCAGGCCTTTTTCCGGGTGCGTCCCGGGGAGGGCTGGCGCATTTCGGCGGCCATTTTGCAGTTAAGGGAGGACAGCGACTGTTTCCTTGTCATGCCCGAATTGCTGCACGAAATCGGCCAGGAGGTTCGCCCCAAGCTGCTCTATACGGCCATGGGCCGTGACGGCAACCCGTTCCTGTGGCCAGTCAACCTACCCGGTGAAGACGGCCGCCTGGACACCTGGTCGCAATCCGCGCATGCCGCTGCCCAACTCGCCGAAACCTCGTGGATACGGCTGGTGGCCAACCGCGGCTTTGGAGCCTACGAAGTGATGCAAGCGGTGGGCAAGCTTGATGACCCAGAATGGCCGGACCGGAGCTTCCAGGAGCTGGTGAACCTGGCTTTCAAGGACAAAGTCATTAACTCCTTGGAACACCCCGTACTGCGCCGCCTGCGGGGGGAACTGTAATGAAGTCGCCGTTCAGCGAAATCTGGGTGGTCGATTTCGAGTTCCGCGCCGCGCCCGGAGACAACCCAGAGGTTGTTTGCCTAGTGGCGCGCGAGCTCATTTCCGGGACAACGCACAGGCTGTGGGGTGAGGAACTGGATCGCCCCCTGCCGCCTTATGGCATCGGGGCCGACGCTCTCGTTATCGCCTATTACGCCAGCGCGGAAATGGGCTGCCATCTCGCCTTAAGGTGGCCCATGCCGGCCAACGTCATCGACCTGTATGCCGAATTCCGCCGCCAGACCAACGGA
>JAJXXS010000255.1 GCA_021780975.1 Pseudomonadota bacterium | reverse complement strand
AGGAGCGACCGAAGAAAGTGTTGGGCGGCTTGACGCCCGCTGCCTACGCCCGGCAACTGGCCGGAAAATCAGCTACAGTAACCCCGGACTCTAAACCCGCGTGCTACTGAAAACCGGGGGGACGTCGGCCCAAAGGACCGCGTGATCGATCGCGTTGCCGGTCGAATAGGAACTCCCCACCGCCTCACCGTTGTTGTTGATCGCACGAGCTTCACTGTTCCCGCCAAGGCCGCCCAAGTCAGTCATGGCACCGTTACTCCAGATGAAAGCATGAGTCGTGGCGTTGCCGCTTAGGTCCGCGCTGCCCACCACCTCGCCACTATTGTTGATGGCGTATGCCGTGCTTGTGCTGCCACCTAAGGTTCCAAGAAGGGACGCGGTACCATTCTCAAACAAGAAAGCCTGAGGGGTATTACCCGGTGATGACGACGGTTGCGCGCTACCTACCACCTGGCCATTTAGGTTAATGCCATACGCTTGGCTTCCGATCGTGTTCGGTGGGGCGACTACGCTAATTGTTCCACCGTTCCAGGTTACGGCTTGTATACCCGAACTTGTGGGGTATTCCCCTGCCACCTCACCATTGTCGTTAATGCTCCACGCGGCACTTAACATAGGGGTGCTACCAAGGTTAGGCAACGCCACCATTCCTGTTTTGCTTGTCCAGGTGAACGCTTCTGGATTCAGCGCAGCGTTTGTGGAGAAACCCACGACTTCTCCTTGATTGTTGATGGCAGTTGCTTGGGTGAACAAGGAACCACCAAGATTTCCCAAATCCTGGATAGCATACGTTGCGGCATATGACGTGCCTGCTGTTAGAGTTAGAAGTGCAGCTCCAAGAAATGATGCGGTGATGGAGTGAACGTAGGCCTTTCGGCCGTCTGCGTGCGGTGACTTAGCACCGGCTTTAGCAGAGGCATGAGTGTGAGCTTCAGCGTCTCTCAAAGTGTTCTCCTCCAAGAATTGTTGCTTGTTTTGGGGTGTGTTTGACCGCCCGAATGGGTGGTCAAACATAACGGGAACCGGTGAAGCAATTTCCAGGCGAGCGCCGTAACTTATTATCGCCACAGAAAATAATTTCTGTTTAAGACAGTAGGTTGTAAAGAAATCCGACGCTCTGGTTAGAGGTGGCCGCGAAAAACTGGACAGGGGCTTAGTGAATGCAGCACCGCAGCCAAGCACCGGGGTCAGGTCTTGCATTAACGCATCCCCCTTTCTATTCTTCACCCCATGGCCAGACCTTTGAGGTTGGAACTATCCGGTGGCGTCTACCATGTCACTTCCCGTGGCGATGGACGTGAGGACATTTACCTGTCCGACGCAGACAGGCAGGGATGGCTGGATGTGTTCGCGACCGTATGCAAGCGCTTCAACTGGGTCTGCCATGCCTGGTGTCAGATGACCAACCATTACCATGTCCTCGTCGAGACACCTGAGGCGAATCTGGCACAGGGCATGCGCCAGCTCAACGGGGTCTACACGCAGCGTTTCAACCGCGTCCATGCGCGGGTCGGGCATGTGTTCCAGGGCCGCTATAAGGCCATATTGGTCGAACGGGACAGCTATTTGCTGGAGCTGGCGCGCTATGTGGTGCTCAATCCCTTGCGGGCGAAGATGGTGAGGCGCCTGGAGTCCTGGCCATGGAGCAGTTACCTGGCAACCTGTGGGCAGGCGGCATCGCCGCCATGGCTGCAAACGGACTGGATACTCGGGCAATTTGGGCAGCGTCGTTCCAGCGCCATGGCCAAATATGTCACCTTCGTCCATGAGGGCACACGTTTGCCAAGTGTCTGGACGCAGCTGCAGGGCCAGATCTACCTGGGCTCGGACGCGTTCGTGAAGAAAATGCAGTCGCTCATCGAAAACCAGTCGCCACTGGATGAGATTCCCCGTGCCCAGCGCCGGGCGCTGACGCAGCCGCTGTCTCAATTCAAGGAACGGTATCCGCGGGATGAGGCGATGGCGCGGGCATATCTTTCCGGGCACCATTCGATGGCGTCCATCGCCCAGCACTTCGAGGTGCATTATTCGACCGTGAGTCGCGCGGTAAGCAACCATGAGCGCCGAACTGTCGGATGAGGCTTCAACGCAAGGCCGCCCGCCAGTGTTCTCCGACCGGCGTCAGGCGCGGAGCATATTTCCTCATGAGATCCCCGGTGGCGCCTGACTGTCCCTCATGAAAAAATTCCTCGCCAGCCTGGGCCATGCCATCCACGGCATCCGCCATGCCGTGGCGGCGGAGCGCAACCTCAAGATACAACTGGCGGCGTTTGCCCTGGCGCTGGCTGCGGCCCTGCTGCTGCGCATCCCGCGCCTGGAACTGCTGGCGGTACTCGGCGTCTCCGCCCTGGTGTTGGCGCTGGAGCTGGCCAACACGGCGTTGGAGCGGCTGGCCGACCGGGTGTCGAACGAGCCGGACTCCCGTATCGGCAGCGCCAAGGACGTGATGGCGGGTGCCGTGCTGCTGGCGGCGGTCTTCGCCGCCGTCATTGGCCTGCTGGTCTTCCTGCCGCCGCTGCTGCGTCTGCTGCGCGGCTGAAGTCTCAGCGTGCCTCGGCGGTCTCCATGGCCGTCTCATAGGTACCGCGCTGCGCCGCGGCGTTGAGGCGGGCGCGTCGCAGGAAGGCGCGCTGGGCTGCCTCGGCGTTCTCGGCCTTGCCACGCCAGATCGCCATGGGCGGCTCCTGCAAGGCGCGCGCGTAGGAGAAGCTGAGCAGCCAAGGCAGACTGGCGTAGGCCGCATTCATGGCGTTGAGGTTGGCGGTCGCTTCCTCAGGCGTCTGCCCGCCGGAAAGGAAGTTGATGCTGGGCACCGCGGCCGGCACGGTGCGGCGCAGCACGCGCAGGGTGCGCTCGGCCACTTCCTCGGGGCTGGCCTTGGGGGGATGGGCTTTGCCCGCCA
>JAJXXS010000075.1 GCA_021780975.1 Pseudomonadota bacterium | reverse complement strand
CTTCCGGACTGGTTGAAGAGTTCCGCCGGAGGCGGCGAAGGGCAGGGCTGAGCAGGCGGGCGCCCGGCCGGCGTCAATTCAGAGTTTTATTTGGCGAATAAAAAAATTTGAGTTCGCCTGCCCAGCAGGGGGCTCTATCCTTAGCGACTTTGCCAACATCACATGATCGGAGAACAAGCATGCGGCTGATTCTGTTGGGAGGGCCCGGTGCGGGCAAGGGTACCCAGGCCAATTACATCAAGGAAAAATACGGCATCCCGCAAATTTCCACCGGGGACATGCTGCGCGCCGCGATTGCCGCCGGCACCGAGCTCGGTCGCGCCGCCAAGGCAGTCATGGATGCCGGGCAACTGGTGTCGGATGACATCATCATCGGCCTGGTGAAGGACCGCATCACCCAGCCGGATTGTGCCAAGGGCTTCCTGTTCGACGGCTTCCCGCGCACCATTCCGCAGGCCGAGGCGATGAAGGCCGCCGGCGTGCAGATCGATTACGTCGTGGAAATCGACGTGCCGGACGCCGAGATCGTCAAGCGCATGTCCGGGCGTCGCGTGCACGTCGCTTCGGGGCGCACCTATCACGTGGTTTTCAATCCGCCCAAGGTGGCCGGCAAGGACGACGTTACCGGAGAGGATCTGATCCAGCGCGACGACGACAAGGAGGAGACCGTGAAAAAGCGTCTCGACGTCTACCACGCGCAGACCGAGCCTCTGGTGAAATACTATTCCGACTGGGCCGCGCGCGGCGAGGCTGGGGCGCCCAAGTATGTGAAGGTGCCGGGCATCGGCAAGGTCGAGGGAATTCGCGATGCCATCTTCAAGGGCCTCGGCGGCTAAGCAGGGCAACGCTGGACTGGCATGAGCGGCAACAGGATTCCCGATTTCACCGACTCCGAACGCTGGGTGGCTGCCGGTGCGCTCAAGGAGCGCTATGGCCACGACGTCGAAACCCAGGATGTGGAGACCGAAATCCGCCTGCTGCCGGACGACCGCGAATTGACCACGTGCCCGGGCTTGTACTGGGAAGACGAAACCGGTTGCCATTTCATCGTCTCGAAAACCGGCGAAGCGCGCTACCGCTGCATGTTCTTTTATCGCGTGTTGCGGCGCTACGGCACCGGCAAGGAAGAATATGACAACCTGGGCGACTGCATCGTCAGTCTGCTGCGGGTGCAGGCGGACCACGCTTCTACGGGGGAAGGCAGGGACGCCCCTTACTGATTCGGCGCCAGACGCGCGTGTCTGGCGTTTTTTGGAAAATTGAGGAGATTTGCATGGCGAAAAAAATGAACGCCTTTTACGCGCAATCCGGCGGGGTCACTGCGGTGATCAACGCCTCGGCCTGCGGCGTGATCGAGGCGGCGCGCAAGCACAAGGACAAGATCGGCAAGGTCTACGCCGGCCGCAACGGCATCATCGGCGCCCTGACCGAAGATCTCATCGACACCAGCAAGGAGTCTGCCAAGGCCATCGCGGCCTTGCGTTACACCCCGTCGGGCGCTTTCGGCTCCTGCCGCTACAAGCTCAAGTCGCTGGAAGCCAACAAGCGCGAATATGAACGCCTCATCGAGGTGTTCAAGGCGCACAACATCGGTTATTTCTTCTACAACGGCGGCGGTGATTCGGCCGATACCTGCTACAAGGTGAGCCAGCTTTCCGAGACGCTCGGCTATCCCGTGCAGGCCATCCACGTGCCCAAGACCGTCGACAACGACCTGCCCATCACCGACTGCTGCCCGGGCTTCGGTTCGGTGGCCAAGTACATCGCCGTCTCCACGCGCGAGGCGAGTTTCGACGTGGCTTCCATGGCCAAGACCTCGACCAAGGTGTTCATCGTCGAGGTCATGGGACGGCATGCGGGCTGGATCGCCGCAGCGGGCGGCATGGCCTCCACGCCTGATACGGAAATCCCCATCGTCATCCTCTTCCCCGAGGTGACGTTCGACGAGAAGAAATTCCTCGCCAGCGTCGACGAGAAGGTGAAGAAATTCGGCTACTGCACCGTGGTGGTGTCGGAGGGCGTGAAGGGGCCGGACGGCAAGTTCCTCGCCGACCAGGGCCTGAAGGATGCCTTCGGCCACGCCCAGTTGGGCGGCGTGGCTCCCGTGGTGGCCGGCATCATCAAGCGCGGACTCAACCTCAAGTACCACTGGGCGGTGGCGGACTACCTGCAGCGTGCTGCCCGCCACATCGCTTCCAAGACCGACGTCGACCAGGCCTATGCCATGGGCAAGGCCGCAGTCGAGTTCGCTCTCAAGGGTCACAACTCGGTGATGCCCACCGTCGACCGCCTCAGCGACGCGCCCTACAAATGGAAAGTGGGCATGGCCCCGCTCTCCAAGGTGGCGAACGTGGAAAAGATGATGCCCAAGAACTTCATCACCCGCGACGGCTTCGGCATCACCGAGAAGTGTCGCGCCTATCTCGCGCCGCTCATGAAGGGTGAAGACTACCCGCCTTACAAGGATGGCCTGCCGCAGTATGTGCGCCTGAAGAACGTGGCGGTGGCGAAGAAACTTGGTGCCTTCGAAGTCTGAACACGAATGGCCAGGCCAGCCGCCGCGGGATGCCTTCCCTTGCCTACCGCAGGCTGACAGCCGCCGACTGAAATCGTGACCCTCGACCGCGCGCGCCAGCTGCTCAAGATCCAGGCGGATTTCGGCAGCTTCTACAACGCCAATTCCGCCAAGCTCATCCTTTCGGAAGTGCAGAAGGAGCATGGGCAGGAGGCGGTGGATCAGCTGATCCGCGAGCTCGAACTGGACCGTGTGTTCGGCTTCGAGCCGGGCACGCGCTTCGAGGGCGGTCTGGCCCTGGGGAGAGAGTAGCGAAATGTAGACGGCGGCGTGAACCGCCGTTTTTTTTGTTCTTTGCACGTATCACAACACAAGGAGGAAAAGCTGTGAACACCG
>JAJXXS010000284.1 GCA_021780975.1 Pseudomonadota bacterium | reverse complement strand
GTATTCGTAAGCCTGCAGGAACAGGAAGAGCACGCCCAGGGCGATCGTCGACGCAAGCCAGAAGATCGCCTTTGAGCGATGGTTGGCACGCAGGGCATGGTGGGAGATCGTCAGGGTCAGACCCGAACTCAGCAGCAGTGCCGTATTGATGGTCGGAATCGGCCAGGGATCCATCGCCTTGACTGGCGCGATCAGCCCTGCCGGGCCAACACTCGGCCACGTACCTTGGAAATGAGGCCACAGAATCTGGCTGTGCAGGGCCGCCAGATCCGGAAGCGCATAGACGCGCGCGTAGTAGAGCGCTCCAAAAAACGAGGCAAAGAACATCACCTCGGAGAAGATGAACCAGCTCATGCTCCAGCGGAACGACGTGTCCACAGCGAAGTTGTGCATCCCTCCTTCACTCTCGGAAATGGCCTTGCCGAACCACCTGTACATCGTCACCACAAGCCAGATGAACCCGGCGATAAGCAGCCACTGGGCATGTGGCACGCCGTTGAACCAGAATCCCGCGCCGAAAGCCATCATCACGAGACCGGTTGCTGCAAGCACCGGGAACGGCGACGGGCCAGGCACAAAATAACCCGTGTGTTGTGCAGATGTTGACATATTGTGTCTTCCTCGTCTTTATGAATGAGCTGTCGGAACGATCCAGTGAATGATGGCCATGAGCAGGCCGATGAATAAAGCTGCGGAAAGCAAGCCAGCAATGATGATATGAATAATGTTCAGCTGCTCGAAATCCTTTTCCCTGTCCTTCGATTTGCGAATGCCCAGAAAGGCCCAGGCGATCGTCCTGAATGCACGGAAAAAAGATCTCACGATACGGGCCGTCTCATGCGTGCGCCAAGGGCCTGAACACGGCGGCCGCTGCCTGGCGCATCAGAGATACCTCCACTTCACGATAAAGCCCAGGAAAAGGGCCGCCGCAATGCTGGCCATGATCAAGGCCAGGCGGAGATTCTGGCGGCGCTTTTCCGGGCTGATTCGATGGGCTGCCACGGATTTCAGTATCCCAGAACCTTGGTGGCTGTCGCGTCGAGCCTCGGCGGCGTTTCGAAGGTGTGAAAGGGCGCCGGAGACGGAATCTCCCATTCCAGACCGTGCGCGCCCTCCCAGGGACGCTGAGGAGCTTTCGCCCCATGACCACGGAACATCGGAATCACCACGGCAAAGAGGAAATACGCTTGGGACAGACCAAAGCCAAAGGCACCGATCGACGAGATCATGTTGAAGTCGGTGAACTGCACTGGATAGTCGGCATAGCGGCGCACCATACCCGCAAGGCCGAGGAAATGCTGAGGGAAGAAGGTCACATTAAAGGTGATCATCGACGCCCAGAAATGAATCTTACCCGCACGTTCGTTGTACATCACCCCTGACCACTTGGGACTCCAGTAGTAGAAACCCATGAAAATGGCAAACAGGGAACCGGCCACGAGCACGTAGTGGAAGTGGGCGATCACGTAGTAGGTGTTATGGACCTGTGTATCAATCGGGGCCATGGCCAGCACCAGACCCGAGAAACCGCCAAAGGTGAAGACAAAGATGAAACCGATTGCCCAGAGCATGGGCGTTTCAAAGGACAGCGATCCGCGCCACATCGTGGCGACCCAGTTGAACACCTTCACGCCGGTTGGAACCGCAATGAGCATGGTGGCGTACATGAAGAACAGCTGTCCGGTGACAGGCATGCCGGCGGTAAACATGTGGTGCGCCCACACGATGAACGACAAAATGGCAATGGACGCCGAGGCGTACACCATCGAGCTGTAGCCGAATAGCGGCTTGCGCGCAAAGGTCGGCACCACGGAGCTGACGATGCCGAATGCCGGCAGGATCATCACGTAAACCTCAGGATGCCCGAAGAACCAGAACAGATGCTGGTACAGCACCGGGTCACCACCGCCGGCAGCATTGAAGAAGCTCGTACCAAAATGACGGTCGGTCAGGGTCATGGTCACGGCGCCGGCCAACACGGGCATGATGGCGATCAGCAAATAGGCCGTGATCAGCCATGTCCACGCGAACAGCGGCATCTTCATCAACGACATGCCGGGAGCGCGCATGTTGAGAATCGTGACAATGATATTGATCGATCCCATGATGGACGATGCGCCCATGAGGTGCACGGCGAAGATCACCAGATCCATGCCCATGCCCTGCTGGATCGTCAGCGGCGCATACAGCGTCCAGCCCACGTCAGGCGCGCCGCCGGGGACGAAGAACGATGCCGTGAGCAGGATCGCCGCGGGAATCAGCAGCCAGAAGCTCAGGTTGTTCATGCGAGGGAATGCCATGTCGGGAGCACCGACCTGCAGCGGGATCATCCAGTTGGCGAAACCCACCATGGCGGGCATCACCGAGCCGAAGATCATCATGATGCCGTGCATCGTGCTGATCGACAGATAGAGCTGGGGATTGAGAAACTGGATGCCGGGCTTGAACAGTTCCGCACGAATCAGCATGGCAAGGATGCCGCCCTCAAACAGCATGAACAGGGCGAACACCAAATACATCGTGCCGATGTCCTTGTGGTTGGTCGAGAACAACCATCGGCGCCATCCGTGGGGATGGTCATGGGCATGGTCCCCGCCATGGGCTGGGGCATGAACTGGATCAAGCACTGCGCTCATCGTGCACTCCTAGCAAAAATGCGTCAGAAAATATTTTTTAGTAAGTTTTGGTCGAAGCTTGGTGGCGATCAGCTCGTCGCTCCGGAGGGGGCCAGGGCGCCGCCATCCTTCTTCAGCGTGGCCTGCTCGGTTTTGACCCAATTGTCGTAATCGGGCTGCGACATGACCTTGACCACAATGGGCATGAAGGCGTGACCCTTGCCGCAGACCTGCGCGCACTGGCCGTAATAGGTGCCCACCTGATCAGCCTTGAACCAGGTTTCACGGATAAACCCCGGGATGGCATCCATCTGC
>JAJXXS010000040.1 GCA_021780975.1 Pseudomonadota bacterium | reverse complement strand
CACCAGCACCGAGATGTCGCGGGTTTTCCGGACGCTGCGCATCATGATGCGCGGATCGGGCTGCATACCCATGCGGATGTCGATGGCGGCGCGGATGGCGGCGTTGATGTCGATCTCGTCGCCGTCCTCCAGCTTGCGGATGCGTTGCACGCCCTGCGGCTGCATGGCATCAAGCAGGAACTTCATGCGCGAGATGAGGCGCTTGTGCTTGGAAGTGATGCCGTCGATGATCTCCAGGTCGCCAGACTTGGCGCGCTTCTCCTGCACCGTGGCCCAGCTCGGGCGCTCCAGCTGGATCTGGTAGTCCCATTCCGAGTAGTGGAAGGGCGCGGAAACGGGCTCCTTGCCTTCCAGCGAGTTGATGGTGACGCCCTCCTGATCGAGGTAGAACTCGGTCGGCAGCACCCAGATCTCCTGGGCGTCGTCGCCGGCCAGCTCGTTGTCCACCTCGTTCACCATCTCCATCAGGCTGACATACTTGCGCACCTGCTTCTGCGTTTCGTAGCCGGCGGCGGCGGCCTTGTCGAAATCGAATTCGACGAATTCCCAGAAATAGCGGTTGTCGTCGCGATAGGGGGTGGTGAGCACGTCGGTGCGCAGGCTGAACGGAATCTTCTTTTCCAGGAAGGCGTGCGCCAGGGTGACGCCGATGTCCCACGATGTCTGATTGCTGTCGAGCTTGTCGGCGGCCTCTTTGAACAGCACGCGGCCCTGGGCGATCCAGGGGTCGTCGTCCCCGTAGGTCTCGTCGAGCAGCGCGCGCGCGAGGCGGTTGAGGTAATCGCCGGCGGTGCTGGCCTGCGCCGGCGTGATGGTGTGCAGTCTGGACCACAATTGGCGGAGTCCGGGAAATTTGCGCACGGCCAGCGTTTCCACGCGCGCATCCTCGATCACGGAAATCACCGCCATCTGCCAGTTGTTGAGCGACTCGGCGGAGATGGGCTCCCTGGTGTAGACGATATGCGCCGCGGCGTGGGCGGCGGCGGCCCGGTACACTTCCAGCCCCGGCATCGGCTCGGCGCCTTCCGGCGCGAAGTCGTCGTAGGCGTCCGGCAGGTTGATGAAATAGTCCTCGACGAAGGGCTTGTAGCCCTCGCGCGTCTCGAAGTCGCCCGAGGTCGGCTTCATGAAGAAGTCGCGCGCCCACAGCGCGCGCAGGTACATGTTGATGCGGCGCTGCACGTCGACGAACAAGGTGCCCTTGCGCTCCTTCTGCAGGACCGCGAGGGATTCCTTGGTCTCCAGGCTGAAGTACTTGATCTGCTCTTCGTAGTTGGTGCGGTGCGCATGCGCGCCCCACATGGCCCAGCGCCGCAGGCCACCCAGGGTGAGTTGGGCGAACAGCTTGTCCAACTGGTCCAGCATCGGCCGTACGCCGCGCGGCGCCTGCGCCAGGAGGGTGTTGAGGAACTGCAGATACTTGACGAACAGCGTCGCATCGCCGAGCCGGCTGGCGGCGATGGGTGCGGTGGAAAGCATCATCTCGATGACTGCGCCGGAGGTCTTCGAGGCGAGCGTGAGCGCGGTGGTGGCCAGATCGGCCACCACGTCCTCGCCGACCTCCTTGGCCACCTGCGGCGCATTCTCCAGCCAGGCCACCACCAGGTTGCAGCCGCGGCCAAGGCCGCGCAGCGCGACCGCACCCTTGATGTAGTTGTCCAGGCCGCGCGCGGAATAGACCTTCGTCGCCTCCACCCAGGTCGTGCGCAGGATTTCCTGCGACTCGGGGGAGAGTTCGTCGAGCAGTTCTTTGTAATCGTCGAGATTCACAGACATAGGAAGAACCCTTATTCGGCTCCCGCAACATCAAGCGCGCCAGGCAAAGCCCAGCGCACTTGCCCGCCAAACGAGATCAAAAGAACGTCGTCACCGCGGCATCCAGCGCATCGCGCATGTCCGGGTCGTCGGTGATCGGACGCACCAGGGCCACGCGGCAGGCGTTCTTGGGATCGACGCCTTTGGCGATCAGCGAACCGCCGTACACCAGCATGCGGGTGGAAATGCCTTCGTCCAGGCCGTGGCCCTTGAGGTTGCGCGCGCGCTCGGCGATGGAAACCAGCTTGTCGGCGATTTCCTTCGACACGCCGGTTTCGTGCGCAACGATCTCGGTTTCGATGTCGTGGTCGGGATAGTTGAAGTCCAGCGCGCCGAAACGCTGCTTGGTGGACTGCTTGAGATCCTTCATCAGCGACTGGTAGCCGGGGTTGTAGGAGATCACCAACTGGAAATCCGCATGGGCATGGATGAGCTCGCCTTTCTTTTCCAGCGGCAGCACGCGGCGGTTGTCGGTCAGCGGGTGGATCACCACGGTGGTGTCCTGGCGTGCTTCCACGACTTCGTCCAGATAGCAGATCGCGCCGTAGCGGGCGGCGATCGCGAGCGGACCATCCTGCCAGCGGGTGCCCTGCGCGTCGAGCAGGAAGCGGCCGACCAGGTCGGACGCGGTCATGTCCTCGTTGCAGGCGACGGTGATCAGGGGCTTCTTGAGCTTCCACGCCATGTATTCGACGAAGCGCGTCTTGCCGCAGCCGGTGGGGCCTTTCAGCATCATCGGCATGCGCACGCCGTAGGCCGCTTCGTACAGTTCGACCTCGTCCGCGACGGCGCGGTAATAGGGTTCCTTTTCGATCATGTACTGCTTGATGATGTCGGTCATTGCTTGAACTCCCAGAAAAACTTATTTGTCCACGAAGGTCACGAAGGGCGAAGAATCGAAGCGGGCTCCGCGCTCTTCGTGGAGAAACAAAAGCCCCCGTGCCGAAAGGCGACGGGGGCTTGAGGGTGCACCCGTCGGAGGTTAAACGGTTTTTCCGCGGTAGATGACCATGGCGGCGCCCTGGGACTGGGCGAAGTTGTCGTAGCCGACGAGGCGCACATGGTTGTTGGGGTTGGCCTTGTGGCAGGCTTCGGCTTCGGCCAGGATGCGGTTCACGTCGG
>JAJXXS010000005.1 GCA_021780975.1 Pseudomonadota bacterium | reverse complement strand
CGACTTCAACCATCCCCTGGCCGGGCGTACGCTTGAGTTCGAGTTCGAACTGGTCCGCATTCTCACCCTCCCCTGAGCATCTGACATGCCTGCTTTTCCGATCAAGACCGTCTTGCTGGCAAATCCACGCGGCTTCTGCGCCGGCGTGGATCGGGCCATTACCATCGTCGAACGTGCCCTGGAAAAATTCGGCGCCCCCATCTATGTGCGTCATGAAGTCGTCCACAACCGTTATGTCGTCGATTCCCTGAAAGCCAAAGGCGCCGTCTTTGTCGACGAACTCGCTGAAGTACCGAGTGGCGGCACTGTGATCTTCAGCGCCCACGGGGTTTCCAAGCCTGTCCGCCTAGAGGCGGAAAAGCGCGGCTTGAGGGTATTCGACGCCACCTGCCCACTGGTGACCAAGGTGCACGTGGAGGTTGCCAAAATGCGCGCCAAGGGCCTGGAGATCATCATGATCGGCCATCGCGGCCATCCCGAGGTGGAAGGCACCATGGGGCAAAGTGACGGCGGCATGTACTTGGTAGAAACGGAGGCTGATGTGGCTGGGCTGCAGGTCCGCGATGCGGAAAAGCTGGCTTACGTCACGCAAACGACCTTGTCGGTGGATGATGCCGCACGGGTGGTGGCGGCCCTCAAGGAGCGCTTCCCCAACATCGCCGGCCCGAAGAGGGACGATATCTGCTATGCGACCCAGAATCGCCAGGATGCCGTGCGCCAGCTCGCCGCCCAATGCGACGTGGTGATCATCGTCGGATCCCCCAACAGTTCAAATTCCAACCGCCTGCGCGAAGTCGCCGCCAATCTCGGCGTTCCCGCCTATCTCGTCGACCGTGCCGGCGACATCGACCCGGCATGGCTGGCCGACAAGGCGAGAATCGGCGTCAGCGCAGGGGCCTCCGCTCCTGAAATCCTGGTTGACGAGGTCATCGAGCGGCTGGAACGCGCGGGCGCAACGGCTGCCCGGCAACTGGAAGGGGTGATCGAAAAGATCGACTTCCCCTTGCCCAAGGGCCTGGCCTGATCCCTCAGGGCAATAAAAAAGCCGGGGAGAGCCCCGGCTCTGCTTCCCTGCCGCAAACAAGGAGGTTGGCGGCAGAAACAGCCTTGTCTTACTTCTTCATTTCTTCTTTTTTCTCTTCTTTTTTCACGGCGTGCTTTTTCACGGCGTGCTTTTTCACGGCGTGATGCTTTTTCACGGCGTGCTTCTTCATCACCTTGTGAGCGGCCGGCTTTTCCTTGGCGGCATCAGCGGCAGCCGGGGCTTCGGCAGCCATGGCGGCGGTGGCGGCGAAGGTGGAAAGCACCAGGGCGGCGAGCAGTTTGTTCATAGCAGGACTTCCTTTATGTGGTTAAAAATGCGACAGATTAGCCTGTCAGGTGCTCTAACGCTCGGCCTGCGGGCCGGTTGACACAATCGCCAAAAAAAAGCCTGTTGTACCTTACGGATCGGTAAGTAAGCGACTGTGCCCTCACTGCTTGGGTTGGGAAGGAGGTGGTTGGGTGGGATGGGACGCACGATGCTGTTCGGCCCATTTCTGCCGCAGGGATTGCTGCACCTTGGGAGGCAGCGCCTTGTATTTGAGATAATTTTCCCGCGCCACCCGGCGCTGCTCGGGGCTCATGGTCGCCCATGCGTGCAGGCGCTTTTGAAAGCGCGCCTGCGCTGCCGGCTTCATTTTGTAGTAATGGTCGGCCGCGCGTATGAGATGACGGCGCTGATCCCTGGACAGCTGTGGCCATTCGTGGACGAGGGGCGCCAGCACCTGTCTTTCCGCAGGCGTAAGCGCCCCCCAGGTGGGTTTGTCCGTCCCCTGGGCGGCGGCCGCGCCGCCCAGCGCGAGCCAAAGCGCGAGCACCGCTACTGCTGTGCGTGCTCTTGCAGCCATTGAACAAATTGAGGATTTGTATAAGCCCCGGGAGGCAAATCGCCCCCGAGCAGGGCAGCATCAACCTCGCCGACCGTATGTTGGCGATCGGAGTTCAGGTGATAAGCGCCCAGCCCACCCATGAGCAGCGCCAACAACAGGCTGCCCGCCATGATGCGGTGCTGGTGCAGCCAGCGGCGCCCCAAGGAGAGCGAGGAATGTTGGCGCATCGCCGCTTCGGGGTGATACACCACCTGCTTGCGCCGGTGCTCCAGGCGATTCGCCGCCCGCGCGGGAATTTGCTGCGCCAAGGCATCCAGGTGTCGCACCAAAGAATCGGCAGGAGAAGTAAGCTTTTTCATAACTCAATACCATAGCGCGCCAAGGCCTTGCCCAGGGCAGCAACTGCGCGCGAGCAGTGGGTTTTCACGCTGCCCTCAGTGCAGCCCATGGCCTCAGCCGTCTGCGCCGTATCCATTCCCTCCCAATAACGCAGGAGGAATGCCTGGCGTTGACGCAGCGGCAGCTCCTGCAGACATTTTTCTACAATGGCGAGCCGTTGTCCTTGCGCCAGGCGCTCTGCAGGGTCATCCTCTTCGTCGCCGGGCGGGTCGTACTCCGCGCTTTCCTCGTCGCCGTCGTGCCGATCACCCAAGCCGAGCGTGGAAAGTGCAACCTGCCAGGCATTCTTGACCTTTTGGCGACGGTAGTAATCCTTGATGGTGTTTTGCAGGATACGCTGGAACAGAAGCGGCCATTCCACAGCCGGTCTCTCGCGATAACTGGTAACCAGCTTGATCATGGCATCCTGGACCACATCCAGGGCCGCCGCCTCGTCCTGCACGGCGAAGCGGGCCTGCAGATAGGCGCGCCGTTCCACCCCGGCCAGAAAGCGGTCCAGTTCGGCGGGATCAGTCATCGCTTCCGCGGTCGACGATCGCCTCGATCCAGTCCAGCCGCAACGTCAATGCCCCACTGGCGCTCTCCGCCTCCAGCCATTCGGCGCCCGCACGCGCATAGACATCGCGCGGCCACAGCTTTTCGCGGCGCTTCTCCCCACCGGCGTCGACGTAGGTGACCAGCAGGGCCCGCCGACGCAGCGCCGCAAGCTCCAGCCGCTCGTGATCAACGCAAGAGATAGGCTGGTAGGGTTCGGCCATAAGACCAGGTCAACGCAGATGCAATGACCCTGCAGCGTCGGCAAGGCCCAGGGAGCGGGCCATGGCAACCCCGAAGCGCTGGGCGAAACGATCCACCAGGCTGTTGCGGGGGGTGTAGTCGACGATATTCTTGGCGTGAATGACGTCGCGCGCCACGCTATCCACGCTGCCGTAGCCATCCGCCAGGCCGATCTTGACCGCATCCTGGCCCGTCCACATCAGGCCGCTGAAAAGCCCTGGCGTGTCCAGCTTGAGGCGGCTGCCGCGCCC
Source organism: Pseudomonadota bacterium (assembly GCA_021780975.1). GTDB lineage: Bacteria > Pseudomonadota > Gammaproteobacteria > Burkholderiales > Thiobacillaceae > JAJXXS01. The sequence goes on along the minus strand of JAJXXS010000005.1, from coordinate 8,683 downwards.
TGCCTCGACTGCAGCGATGAATTGCTGGTGGATCTGCTGCAGCATTTCCTTGGCATACGCGACCTGGGACGGCACCTCCGGAGAGAAGGGATCGAGAAAATCCTTGTTCTTGCCCGCCGTGAGCAGGCGGCGCTGAATACCAAGCTTGTCCATCGCGCCGGTATAGCCAAATCCGTCCATGAGCACGCCTATGGAGCCAACAATGCTTGCCTTGTTGACGTAAATCTTGTCAGCAGCGGCCGCGACATAGTAGCCACCCGAGGCACACATGTCGTCGACCACGACATAAAGGGGGATTTTCGGGTATTTGGCACGCAGCCGCTTGATCTCGTCGTAAATCTGTCCCGCTTGCACCGGGCTGCCGCCAGGGCTGTTGATGCGCAGGATGACCCCCTTGGTCCTGCTGTCCTTGAAAGCCGCGTCCAGGCCGTCGATGATCTTGTCCGCGCTTTCGCGATTGGCTGAAATCTCTCCCTGCAGATCCACCAAGGCGGTGTGTTCACCCGAGATGGTCGTCTGGCCGGTCTTGTACCAGCCGAGAAAGACAACCAGCAAGGCGACCAGATAGAGGAATCCCAGGGTCTTGAAGAATATGCTCCAATGGCGTGCACGGCGTTGTTCCTGCAGCGCCGCCAAGGCAAGCTTCTCCAGCACCTTGCGCTCCCAGCCGGGTTCGTTTTCACTCATGAATCGGGGCTTTCTTCAACGAGATAAATATGTCCGTCACGCTCGACCACGGCAAGGAGCGCCAAGCCGCGCCCTTGACAACGTCCGGACAGACACGCGCCCGTGGCCGGGTCGTAAAGTGCCCCGTGGGTCGCGCACAGCAAGTATAACTTGTCGGCATCGAAAAACCGGCCCTCCTCCCAGTCAAGTTCGACGGGCACGTGGGCGCAGCGATTAAGGTAGGCATAAACCCGGCCGCCCCAGCGTACCGCGAAGGCCGCCTGGTCGCCCGCAACCCCCTTTACCTCAAAACGCAAGCCCGGCCCGCCCTCCGCAAGCTGAGCCGAACGCCCGATCAGGCGCTGCGTGCCAGCCATGCCTCGACCTCGGAAAAGCTATTCAGCACCGCCAGCGGAGCGCAGGCCGCCAGTTCTGTCGCATCATGCGCGCCATAGGCCACGGCCAGGCCGGCCACGCCGGCGTTTTGCGCCATCAGCATGTCGTGGCTGGTATCGCCAATGACCAGTGCGCGCTGCGGCGCGACGCCGGTATCCTCCAGTATCTCCAAGACCATGGCCGGATGAGGCTTGGACAGGCACTCATCGGCGCAGCGCGTGGCGGTGAAACAGTGCGCCAGCCCGGTATGCTCCAGCGCACGCTGCAGCCCTCTCCTGCTCTTGCCCGTCGCCACGGCCAGCAGATGCCCGCGACCAGCCAGTTGCGGCAAGACCCGGGCAACGCCCGCAAAGAGGGGGATGGCGTGATCCTGGCCCAGGTAATGATGGCGATAGCGATCCACAAGACGCTCATGGTCGCTTACCGGCAGGCCCGGCAACAGGGCGGTCAGCGCCTCCGTCAGACCGAGGCCGATGATGCTGCGGCACGCTTTGCCGGCGGGCACTGCCAAATCGAGATCGCGGCAAGCATTCTGAATGGCGGCGACGATCACGCCGGCGGAATCCATGAGGGTGCCATCCCAATCGAATATCAGAAGCTCATAGCGTTGCGGCATGCTGGTCCAGTCCGTCGATGAATTGCTGCAGTTCAGGCGGCAGAGGGGCCTCCAGCTGGATCGCCTGGCCCGTGACCGGGTGTCGGAAGGAAAGACGCCAAGCATGCAGGAACATGCGCTTGAGGCCCTGCTTTTCAAGTATTTTGTTGAGCGCGAAATCACCGTATTTGTCATCCCCCGCGATGGGGCAACCCAGTTCTGCCAGATGCACGCGAATCTGGTGCGTGCGGCCGGTCTTCAACTGCGCCTCGAGCATGGTATAGCCTGGCCAAGCCTTGAGACGGGTAAATACCGTGTGTGCGGCCTGCCCGCCTGCTTCCACGCGCACCCGACGCTCGCCTGTCGGGGTGACGTATTTGTGCAGCGAAAAGCGGGCGTGGCGCACATCCCCCGTCCACTTGCCGGCCGCCAGGGCGAGGTAACGCTTGTCCGTGCGCCCTTCCCGAAAAGCCTCGTGCAACCCCAGTAGCGCACGGCGCTTGAGCGCAATGACCAAAAGGCCTGAGGTTTCCCGATCCAGGCGATGCGCCAATTCCATGAAGCGGGCCTGGGGATTTTCCTGGCGCAACTGCTCGATGACCCCTCGCGCCACGCCGCTGCCGCCATGCACGGCCCACCCCGCAGGCTTGTCGAGAACCAGCAGAAACTCATCCCTGAACACCACGTGGGGGGCCAGCCGCACCGGGCCCACGCCAGGCAGAGCGGCAGGCCTCGCGGCCACGCGCACGGGCGGGATACGCACCTCGTCGCCATCCGCCAGGCGCCTGCTTGCTTCGGCGCGCGCGCCGTTGACGCGCACCTGCCCGGCCCGCACAAGCTTGTAGACGTGGCTTTTGGGTACGCCCTTCAAGCGCGCGAGCAGAAAATTGTCCAAGCGCTGGCCGGCCTCGTCCTCCCCGACTTTTACCAGGCTGACAGCATTCTTGGCCAACTCATTCATTTGTCGATATACTTGCAGAAGTTGGGTGCTCCCCAACCCGAATACATGCCGGTTTGTATCGCTCGCCGGCCCCTGCCGCCAGATCTTTCGCGCCGAACCCGCGCTTGACGCGCTTGCCCGATAGCCCGCTGGCGAAGAAAAAAAGTAGCGATATTAACGAAAATCGCGCCTACCGCATACGCAGGCCGTGGATCTGATCCGCGGCCCGAACCGCCACAGCACTGCTTGGTGATTGATCCCCCTGACTGCCCTTGATTCCCTTGTGTACTGACCACCACCGCGCCGCAAAGCCCGCACGTACGCAACGCAGTTGACGATCCGTATGCGTGCGCGCAAGGAGTTTGCATGAAGCGCATGCTTTTCAACGCGACCCAGGCCGAAGAGCTTCGGGTTGCCATCGTAGACGGGCAAAAGCTCGTCGATCTGGACATCGAGTCCGCCAACAAGGAACAACGCAAGAGCAATATTTACAAAGGCGTCGTCACCCGGGTTGAACCAAGCCTGGAAGCAGCCTTTGTCGACTACGGCTGCGAACGCCACGGGTTTCTTCCCTTCAAGGAAATCGCCCGCTCCTGCCTGCCCGGTTCCGGCCGCGTGGCGGACCAACTGAAGGAGGGGCAGGAACTCATCGTCCAGGTGGAAAAGGACGAGCGCGGCAACAAAGGCGCGGCTCTCACTACCTATATATCGCTGGCCGGGCGTTACCTCGTGCTCATGCCCAACAACCCGCGTGGGGGCGGCGTATCGCGCCGCATCGAGGGCGAGGACCGCAACGAGTTGAAGGAAATCATGGCCCGCCTGGAGGTGCCGGAGGGCATGAGCCTGATCGGCCGCACCGCCGGGATCGGCCGTAGCGAGGAAGAGCTGCGCTGGGACCTCGACTACCTCATGCAGCTGTGGCAGGCCATCGAGGGCGCAGCGAACAGCCAGTCCGGGGCCTTCCTCATCTATCAGGAAGGCAGCCTGGTGATCCGCGCCATTCGCGACTACCTGCAGCCTGACATCGGCGAAATCCTCATCGACACCGAGGACCTCTACGAACAGGCCCGCCAGTTCATGGCCCACGTCATTCCTGGCAACGTCAACAAGATCAAGCTCTACCGCGATGACGTACCGCTGTTCTCGCGCTTCCAGATCGAACACCAGATCGAAACCGCTTTTGCGCGCCAGGTCAACCTGCCTGCGGGCGGCGCCATCGTCATCGACCACACCGAGGCGCTGGTGGCCGTGGATGTCAACTCGGCGCGCGCCACCAAGGGCGCCGACGTCGAGCAGACCGCCTTCAACACCAACCTGGAGGCCGCCGAGGAAATCGCCCGTCAGGCGCGTCTGCGCGATCTCGGCGGGCTCATCGTGATCGACTTCATCGACATGGAAAACCCGCGCCACCAGCGCGAAGTGGAAAACCGCCTGCGCGAGGCCCTGCACCATGACCGCGCCCGCGTGCAGATGGGCAAGATCTCCCGCTTCGGCCTGATGGAAATGTCACGCCAGCGCCTGCAGCCGTCGCTGGGAGAAACCAGCCACAACACCTGCCCGCGCTGCCTGGGTACAGGCCATATCCGCGGCACGGAATCCTCGGCGCTGCATATCCTGCGCATCGTCCAGGAGGAAGCGATGAAGGAAAATACCGGCGCCGTCCATGTTCAGGTGCCGGTGGATGTCGCCACCTTCCTGCTCAATGAAAAGCGCAACGATATCCACTCCATTGAGTCGCGCCTCAAGGTCAACGTCGTTCTCATCCCCAACATCCATCTCGAAACGCCGCATTACCAGATCGAGCGCTTGCGCCACGACGAACTCAACCAGGCCGAGAATCTGCCACCGAGCTATCAATTGGCCACCCTGCCGGAAGCGGCGGACGACAAGGGCGCCGCCGCGCGCGAGGGGCGACGCGAGCCGCAGGAAGCGGTCGTGAAGGCACTCACGCCGGCCACCCCGGCACCGGCGCCTAGTGCCATCCCGACCGCAGACGAACGCGCCGGGCTGATCGACCGCATCGTCAACTGGTTCCGCAAACTGGGAGAAGGCACCCCGGCCGAAGCCGGTGCAGCCGCCGCTCCACCCGCAGCGGCACCGCAGGCGCCACGGCCTGCCCAGCCGGCAAGCCGGCCGGCGAGGCCTGCGGAACCCAGGACGGCGGAACACAAGCCACGCCGGGAAGCCAAGGGACCGCGCGGTGGCAAACCCCAGGAAGGCGAGCAGCGCGCAGAAGGATCCGCAGCCGGCAGAACGCGCTCCCCGCAGCAGGAACGCCCCGCCAAGGACGAATCCAACCGCCGGCCTCCTCGTGAAGGTTCGCAGGAACCGCGCGCCAACGGCACGCGCCGCGGCCGTGGCGGCAGACGTCGCGAAGAAGCTGGAACCCAAGCGCCCATGGCGGCGAGTGCTGGCCTTGCGCCCGGGACTCAGGATGGCGAGATGGCACCGCCCCCCGTACCGTCCTCACCGTCTGCGGAAGTGGCGCCCTTCGCCCCTGCCGAGATGGCTCCCGCTCCGGTTTCGACATCCCCGCTGCCGCCTGTGACAGTCCGCGAGGAATCCTCGACAGCGCCCGTCCCACGCCCGCGTGGAACGACTGCCAGGCCGGAAGAGGTGCTGGCGCAGCTGTCCAAAGCGCATGATCTGCAGCAGGTGGAAACCCAGGCTCCCCCCATGGCGGAGCCCAGCGGCAGCAGCGACGCCCAGCGACGCTCCCGCCGCCGTCGACGCCCATCAGCACCCGCGCAGGCGAGCATGGAATTGGTGCAGGTGGAAACGACTGCTCCGCCTCCGGCAATCCCCGAAGTCGACGCTTCCGCACCGCCCCCACATCCGACGCGGCGGCGGCGCGCCCATGCCTCGACGGAGAGCCAGCAGCCGCTTGTCCAGGTGGAAACCGCCGAGAACAAGTAGTCCCAGAAGAGCCCTGCGCGTTGCCGCGGGGCTCCTTGCACGGCCACAGAGAAAGGATCCCGCTTATCCGGCGTCCAGCCGGCGCGGGGCCAGAATGCTCAGGTCAGGGCAATAACCAGGTAAGTGGCGTACAACAGGCCGTTCACTGCCAGGTGCCAGACGCGCAGACCTTTGCGCAACATGAGGCGCAGCCACAGTGCCGCCGCCAGAGTGATCACCACGCCGACGAGCACCTCCTTCTGTGGCACCCACGGGGTAAGCAAAACGCCGATTGCCGGCAGCAGTGTGCCCTGGAACACCATGGCGCCGGTGATGTTGCCAAACGCAAGAGTGTCCTTGCGCTTGCGTATCCAGAGGATGCTGTTCACCTTTTCCGGCAGTTCCGTGGCAACGGGCACGATCATCAGCGACAGCATCAGGGCGGAAACCCCGAGGATAGGTGCGGCCGCCTCGACCCCGGAAATAAAACCCTTGGCCCCCAACACCAGCAGCCCCAGCCCCAGAGCAAGCTGCAGCAGAATCATCGTGATGTGCTTGGGCAAACCCAGACGATTGAGCAGCATGGGTTCCTCGGCCTCGGTCGCATGCCCGTCCGCCACCAGTTGAGCGGAAGCCTTGAGGGTAAGCAGGACGTAGAAAAAATAGATCAGCACCATGGCGAAAGCGATGAGCGCCCGTGCCCACCCTCCGTCGTGGGGAACGAATAGCGCCAGCAAGGAAAGCGAAAAGGCAACCAGGAAAAAATCAAGGTCTCTCGTCAGCCCGCTGCGCTCCGGCGTGAGTTCGCCCTTGAAGCCGCGTGCACCAAATACCGCGGCCGACATGAGAAAAAGCGATAGGGTGGAAAGCATGAGAGGCGCCCCCAGGATGGCCCCCACGCCGATCTCCTCGTTCACGTGAGCACTCGTCCCGCCCGCAAAGATTGCCAGCAGTGGAACCAGCGTTTCCGGCATGGCTGTGCCGACGGCCGCAAACACGGAACCCGTGACGCCCTCGGAAATATTGAGCTTCTCACCCAAATGTTCGAGCGCGTTGACGAAGACTTCCGCCGCAACGAGTATAAGAATCAGAAATCCCAGAAGTTCTACGAACAGCATGGCGGCAACCCGAAAAATTACATTTTAAGCTGGTGTGGGGCTGTTGATCACGAGCCCGCCGTCGCAAGGAATTCGGCGCGCACCTCACGCGGAAGAATCTTAAAGAACTTCCCTCCGCGTCGGCGCAGCGCTGCGCCGCAAGAGCCCAGGGATTTTCCGCCCAAGCGCCCGGGCCATTTTGCGCCCGCAGGCAGCGAACCTCCCGGCCTGTGCCTTGGCGGCCAGAAGCAGGACGCGAGCATTTGCAACGCAGCCTCGCCATCCAGGCGCCGCAAATATGGCTATTCTATAAGCGACGACCGCCATCGCTGCTGAAAGATCCGTGCTTCCGCAGTCGCTGTCGGCCGCCATCCGGATCGTGGAGAAAAAGAATATGGAACATCGCCATAGCAGATTGTTGAGTGTGATCGGCATCGCTGACCTGCCCCTGGTCGGCGGCAAGAACGCCTCCGTCGGCGCAATGTACCGCAAGCTCACGCCCAAGAGCATCCAGGTGGCCAATGGCTTCGCGGTCACTGCCGAGGCGTGTCGGCGCCGCCTTGCCAGCCTGTTCACTGATCGGACCATCCACCACCGCATCGTTCACGGCTTCGAGCACTTCAAGGTCGCGCTATCTACCGGCATCAAAAAAATAATGCGCTCCGATCTTGCGGCCAACTACGTCATGTTCGCCCTCGATACCGAATCCGTGCCTCGCGATGTCGTCTTCATCACGATGGGCCTCAGCCCCGCTGCGCTACTGCCGGCCACCTTGCATGTGCTGCAGGTGGGAAAGCGCCGGGGCCGCAAGCCGCGCGCCCCGCGATGAGGCCAGAGCCATGACGGACATGCTCAAGCTGCTGCTGGATGCGGAACTGCAAGGCGAGGCCAAGGTGCGCGCAGCGGATCAAGAGCGCGCACGCATGGTGCAGCACGCGCTGGATGACGCGCGCGCACGCGAGGCCGGATTCGAGACCGGCCTGGCGCAACTCAAACAGCCCTATCTACAGCAGGCCGAGGCGCGCGCCGAACAGGCCATCACCGACCTGACGCGCGAGTACGGCGAGCGCCAGCAACTCCTGCGCAAGCAGGCGGCGCAGCGCGAAGCCGCCGCGGCCGAAGCCGCGCTGGCCCTGCTCCTGGGACAGCCGATGGACGACGCGTGATGCACCACGCCTACCTCAACACGCGGGTCACCCTGCTGGCCAAGCGGCTGCTGCCCGCCGCGACCTGGGAGCGCCTGCTCGCTCAGCCCGTCGAACAAGAGCAGGAATTTCTGGCGCAGCACGGGCTTGCCGACATGGTGTCCCACAGCGCGGAACTCGCCGGCAGAAGTCTGGAACAACGCATGGTCACCTTGCTGTTGCGCGACATCCTGATCCTGTCGCGGGCCCTGACCGGGCCGGAAAGTGATTTCCTGATGCACTGGATGCATCGCTTCGAGCTGGCCAACCTCAAGGCTATCATTCGCGGCAAGATGGCCGGCAAGAGCGTGGCCGAAATACGCGGCGGCCTGATGGAAATGGGCTACCTGGGCCGTCTGCCGCTGGAGGGCCTGCTGCGCACCGAGGACATTGCCGAGCTGCTGCGCCAGCTGCAGGCCACGCCCTACAACGACATCGCCCGGGCAGGACGCCAGGCCTATGAGGAACAGCGCGACCAGTTCGCACTCGACGCCACCTTCGACCACCGCTACTACTCCGGCCTGGTGCGCAGCGCCCAGGCCCTGGAGGGGCCCGCCGCGCCACGGCTGGGCGACCTCATGGCGGCCCAGATCGACCGCATCAACCTGATCTGGTTGCTGCGCTACCGCTTCACTTATGCACTGGCGCCGGCACAGGTGTATTACCTGCTGATCCCCAGCCACTACCGGCTCAACCGCGAGCGCCTGCGCGCCCTGACACAGCTGCCCACGCCGGACGCCGTGCTGCGCGCGCTGCCGGCGCCGTATGCGCGCCTCCTGGCTGGCGCGACCAATGTCAGCCAGGCGCGCCAGGCCATGACCGAGCATGGGCTGGCACTCGCGCGCGCCACGCTGCGCCAGCCACAGGCGCCCTTGGCCCGCACCTTTGCCTACCTGCTGCTGCGCGAGCA
>JAJXXS010000161.1 GCA_021780975.1 Pseudomonadota bacterium | reverse complement strand
CCAAAGCCGCCGCGCGTGCCCACCGATAGTTGATTGAGTCGCTGTTTGGCGGTTTGGCGCAGTCCTAAACCGTTACTTCGCTGTGCAGCGCGTCGATCAAAGGGCAGCACACCCGGCCGCGATGCGCCGCGCACTCGTGCACGAGCTTCGAAAGCACCCTCTCCATCTGCCTGAGGTCCGCCAGGCGAGCGCGCACGTCCGCCAGGCGTTGCACGGCCAGTCGGGCCGCTTCGCCGCAATGGGCGCCGTCATCCAGTTGCAGGAGTTCTGCGATCTCATCCAGGGTGAAGCCTAGTCTCTGCGCGGATTTCACGAATTTCACCCGCGCCACGTCAGCGCCCCCATATCGGCGGATGCTGCCGGAAGGCCGCTCGGGCTCGGCCAACAGCCCCCTGCGCTGGTAAAACCGTATGGTCTCGACGTTGACGCCGGCGCCTTTGGCGAACGCGCCGATGGTGAGGTTCTCCGTATCGTTTCCCATGCGCTTGACTCCGTACTTGGCTACGGACCTAAAGTTACTCCGTCAAGCGCAGACTGGGAAGGAGACTCGATGCCCGAACCGCAAAAAGCCCGCGGCGCCCTGTTTGCCGGGGGACTCGCTGCCATTCTTGCGTCCACCTGCTGCCTGGGGCCCCTGATTCTGCTGTCGTTGGGCATCAGCGGCGCTTGGATCAGCAATCTGACGCGGTTGGAGCCGTTCCGGCCCTACTTCATCGCTGCCGCCTTGTTGGCTCTGTTCCTGGCCTACCGCCGTCTGTTTCGGCCGATGTCTGCCTGCAAGCCCGGCGAGATCTGCGCCATGCCCCACGTGAACCTGGCCTACAAGGTGCTGTTCTGGATCGTGGCTGCACTCATCGTCGTGGCCTTGTCCTTCCCATACGTTGCCCCACTTCTTTACTGAAAGGAGCCCCCGTGAAGCACCTATTGAGCATCCTCGTCCTGACCTGTGCCGTCAGCAGCCCCGCCTGGGCTGCCGTGCAGACCGTCACCCTGTCGGTGCCCGGCATGACCTGCGGAGTCTGCCCAATCACCGTGCGCAAGGCGCTCAATGCCGTGCCCGGCGTGGAAATGGTCAGCATCGATGAAAGAGAAAAGGACGCCGTGGTCACCTTCGACAATGCCAAGACCAACGTCAACGCGCTGATCAAGGCCACAACGGATGCCGGCTATCCTTCCACCGATGCGGGAGCTGCCAAGTGAGTGACGTAATCCTGGATTCCGTCCTGACCTGCCCGCAATGCGGCCACGCCAAGACGGAAACCATGCCGACGGACGCTTGCCAGTGGTTCTATGAGTGTGAGGCCTGCCACGCGCTGCTGCGCCCGAAGCCGGGCGATTGTTGCGTGTTCTGCTCCTATGGCACGGTGCCCTGTCCCCCGGTGCAACAGCGCGGCAAAACCGGCGCCTGCTGTGGTTAACTGCCCCAAGCAACCGCGCCGCCCGCCCTCGCCGGCGAACGCGGTTCTTGACAGCAATCTGGCATCGAAACTATAAAGCGACAGTTCCCCGTGCGCACCTTCATGCCAGCCCACCGCCGCCTTGCCTTCTGGCTCGCCATTCTCTGGACCGCTCTGCTGTCAGGATGGACGCTGGCGCCGGTGCAGGCAGCCATGCTTGGCGACTGCACGCAGATGCAAATGCAGGGCATGGATGGGATGCCTTGTTGCGCTACGCATCATCACGGAATGGGCCACCACGATATCGGCTGCCAGTCCTTGTGCGCTATCACTAATGCGACGGGCGCCCACGGTACTCTGGCGACCCCATCGCTGTCGCATCTTGTACCGGCGGCAGCCCTCAAAATCGCCTATCCGGTTTCAGTTCGCGCTGAGCTGGTTTTTACCCCGCCGGCGCCGCCCCCTTCAGCGTCACCCCCACCGAGCACCCGTCTGCTTTTGTAGCGGTCCTGTCCTCCAGGACCGCCACTTAGCCGTAGTCTGCCTGCCGCCGCGTCTTTGGGCCTATTGCCGCCCGCTTGAGCCGCGCCTGCCGCTGTCGGTTCTGTGGCCACCCCCAGCCCGAATGGGGCTGTTATTCCACAGACCGGGACTTACGTCATGCATCTCGCCCTAAGAATGTGCACGGGCACCGCGACTCAGCGCTGCCTTGCGGCCTTGTCCGTTGCCGCTCTCACCGTAGCGTCATTTCTCGCGGCCGCTCCGGCCGTAGCCAGAACGCTTACCCTGGACCAAGCCGAGGCCTTGCTGCTGCAACAGAACCCCAGCCTGGCCGCCCTCGCGCAAAAGAACATCGAACTGCGCCATCAGGCCATCGCCGCAGCCCAGCTTCCCGACCCGCGCCTGTCCGTGGGAGCCGTGAATCTCCCGGCCGACACGCTGGCGTTCAACCGGCAACCCATGACCATGCTGAGCCTGGGCGTGAGCCAGAGCTTTCCGCCGTGGGGCAAGCGCCAGTTGGAGGGCGAGCGGGTAGACACGGATGCTCGGGTGTCCCTTGCCGAGCGAGGGGCTAGCGCCGCGGAACTGACTCTGGCGCTGCGCCAGGCCTGGTTCGAAGTCATCTATGATGAGCACGCGCGGCGGATCCTGTTAGCGCAGCAGCGGCTGGCCGCGCAGAGCTCGCAGGCATCCCTGGCGGCCTATCGCGCCTCCCAGGCGCCCGAGGCCGATGTACTGCGCTCGCGCCTGGCGCAGGAGGAACTGGTCAATGCGCTGAGCCGGATCGAGTCCGAGCATACGGATGCCCTGGCGCGCATCGCGCAGATCCTCGGCCTGCGTGATATGCCCGATCTCGACGGGCGCTGGCCAGGGTTACCCGCGCCGCCGAGCCTGCCGCAGATGCTGGCGAGGCTGCCCGGCCAGCCCGCGCTGCGTGCTGCCCAAGCGCAGACCGACGCGGCCCGCTTGGGCGTGGCGATTGCGCGGCGCGACTATTACCCCGAGTTCACCGTGAGCGTGGGCTACGGGCAGAGCTATTACCCCGGCAGCCCGAACTGGCTCTCGGCGGGCGTGGAGATGAATCTGCCCATCTTCCCAGGCAAGCGCCAAGACCAGAACCTGGCGGCCGCACAGGCGCAGGCGCTGCAGGCCCAGTATCGCTACGAGGACAAGCGCCTCGCCTACGCGCGCCAGGCGCGCAGCACCTATGCGCGCTACGAGGCGCTCACGGCCCAATGGCAGCGCACCGAGGGAGAACTGCTGCCCACGGCGCGCCACGTCTACGAAGCCACCCTGGCGGCCTATACGGCGGGCCGCATGGACATGAGCGCGGTGCTCAAGGCCCAGCAGGACGTGCTGGACATGGGCTTGGCCGCGCTGCGCTACCGGCGCGACCTCGAATCCGCTCGCGCCGAACTCGATTTCCTCGCCACCCAGGGAGAAGCTCAATGAACACCCGCCATCTCATCATCGTTCTGCTTACCCTGGGCGGCGGGGTGGCCACAGGTGCCGGCGTTACGGCATGGCTGCGTCCCGCTCCCAACGCACGCGCGGCGCCCGCCGCCGCGACCAAGCCATCCGCTGAGCAGACTACCGCCGGCCACCGCATCCTGTACTGGGCCAATCCCATGAATCCCGGCATTCATTCCGACCATCCCATGAAGGACAACATGGGCATGGATTACATCCCAGTGTATGCGCCACAGGCGGGGACGGCGCCTGCCGGCGGTTTGAGCGTCGACCCGCGCATGGCGCAAAACCTCGGCGTGCGCGTGGTGAAGGTGGAGGAACGCTCGCTTGGGCAGGCCATCCATACGGTGGGCACCGTGGCCATCGATGAAAACCGCCTCTACAGCGTCACGCCGCGCTACTCCGGCTGGGTGGTGCGCCTCAACGTGCGCGCCGTGGGCGAGCCGGTGCGCCGAGGCCAGGTATTAGCAGAGCTTTATTCCCCTGACCTGTACAGCGCCGAACAGGAATACCTCATCGCCCTGCGCGAAAAAAATGCGCCCAATCTTGCAGCCGCGGCGCGCGAGCGTCTGCGGCTGCTGGGTTTATCGAACAACGAAATCGCGGCGTTGGGCCGCCGGGGCCAAGCTCAGCGCGAGGTGGCGGTGCGTGCGCCGGCCTCGGGGGTGGTCACGCGGCTGGATGCGCGCCAGGGCGGCTATGTCTCCTCGCAGGCGCCTTTCTACGAAATCGCCAACCTGGAGCGCGTGTGGGTCAACGCGGCCCTGTACGACTATCAACTGCCCTGGGTGGCCCTGGGCGATCCGGTACGCCTGCATCTGCAAGCCCAGCCGGACCGCACCTGGGGTGGGAAAGTGAGCTTCATCTATCCCACCCTCGATCCCCAAACCCGCACCGTGAGCGCCCGGCTGAGCATCGCCAACCCGGACGGCAGCCTGCGTCCGGGCATGTATGCCAACACCACGCTCGTCGCTCAACCACGCAAGGCGCTTGCCGTGCCGCAGAGCGCGGTGCTGCACACCGACCAGGGCGATTTCGTCATGCTGGCTCAGGGCGAGGGACATTTCCTGCCCGCGCAGGTGGCCCTGGGGGCACAAGCTGACGGATGGGTGGAAGTACGCGCCGGGCTCAAGGCGGGGGAACAGGTGGTGGAAAGCGCCCAGTTCCTGCTCTATTCCGAATCCCAGTTCCAGTCGGTCAAGGCGCGCATGCTGGGCGGTAACCTGGAGCCCCTGGAAGCACCCAAGCCTGCAGCGAACACCGGAGGCACCGCGCCATGATCCGCAAGCTCATGCAGTGGTGCCTGGACAACCGCGGGCTCACGGTGTTCGCCAGCTTGGCGTTGGTGGCGGCGGGGGTGCTCGCCGTGCTCAACATTCCGCTGGAGGCCATCCCGGACATTTCCCCCACTCAGGTCATCGTCAAGACTTCCTATCCGGGGCAGGCGCCGCAGGTGGTGCAGGACCAGGTGACCTATCCGCTGGAGACGACGCTGCAATCCGTGCCCGGCGCGCAGGCCGTGCGCGGCTATTCCATGTTCGGCGATTCCTACGTCTATGTGATCTTCCGGGGCGGCACCGACATTCACGAAGCCCGCAACCTGGTGCTGCAGTATCTGAGCCAGGTGCAATCCCGCCTGCCCGCGGGTGTGAACCCCGTGCTGGGTCCGGACAGTTCGGGCGTGGACTGGATCTACGAATATGCCGTCACCGACCCCGGTGGAAGCCTCAATCTGGCCCAGCTGACCACTTTGCAAAACTGGTTTCTCAAATACCAGCTGCAAGGCATCCCCGGCGTGGCGGAAGTCGCCACCGTGGGCGGCATGGTGCAGGAATACCAGGTGGTGGTGGACCCTCAGAAACTGCTGGCCTATGACCTGACCCTGCCCCAGGTGGAAGCGGCCATTCGCGCCGCCAACGGCGAGACCAGCGGCTCGGTGGTGGACTTGGGGGAGACGAGCTACATGGTGCGCACCACCGGCTATATCCGTTCGCTCGCCGACCTTGAGAGCGCGCCGCTGGCGGTGCGCAGCGACGTGCCCATCACCCTGCGCGACGTGGCGCGCGTGCAGTTGGGGCCGGAACTGCCCAACAGCGTCGCCGATTTGAACGGTCAGGGGCAGGTGGTGGGCGGCATCGTCATGATGAACCAGGGCGGCAATGCCTATGCGCTCATCCAGAAAATCGAGGCCAGGCTGAAAGACATCGCACCCTCGCTGCCCGCGGGGGTGAAGATCGTCACCACCTACAGCCAGGCGCCGTTGATCGAACGCAGCGTGCGCACGCTGGCGGAGAAGCTGGTCGAGGAATCGCTGGCGGTGGCTTTGGTGTCGCTGCTGTTTCTGCTGCGCGCCCGTTCGGCGCTGGTGGCCATCGTGGCTTTGCCCATGGGGGTGCTGGCGGCGTTTCTGGTCATGTGGCTGCAGGACATACCGGCCAACATCATGTCGCTGGGCGGCATCGCCATCGCCATCGGCGCCATGGTGGACGCCGCCGTGGTGATGATCGAGAACATGCACAAGCACCTGGAACAGAGCCCGCAGGCTGATCCGTGGGCGCTGGCCACCGCCGCGGCGTCCGAGGTGGGGCCGGCGCTCTTCTTCTCGCTGCTCATCATTGCTGTCTCCTTTCTGCCGGTGTTCGCCCTGGGCGGTGAGGAGGGCAAGCTGTTCCGCCCCTTGGCCTATACCAAGACCTATTCCATGGCCGCCGCCGCCATTCTTTCGGTGACGCTGGTGCCGCTGCTCATGGCCTGGTTCATCCGCGGGCGCATCCTGGCGGAAGACAGGAACCCGCTCAATCGCATGCTCGTGGCGCTCTACCGGCCCGCTATCCAGTTGGTGCTGCGCGCCCCCTGGTTCATGGTGTTGATGGGCGGACTGCTCACCGCCAGCCTGTACTTTCCGTGGCAACGCCTGGGCTCGGAATTCATGCCGCCGCTCAACGAAGGCACGCTGCTGTACATGCCCATCACCCAGGATCCTTCGGTCTCCATCGGCCAGGCCGGTGCACTGCTGCAACTGACCGACCGCATCCTCAAGAGCTTTCCCGAAGTAGAGACGGTGTTCGGCAAGGCCGGACGCGCGCAGACGGCGACCGACCCGGCACCGATCTCCATGTTCGAGACTGCTGTCACGCTTTCGAACCCGGACAAATGGCCGCTTGGCACCACTCTGCACGGTTTGCAGGACAAGATGAACCGCGCACTTCAACTGCCCGGGCTTTCCAATACCTGGACCCAGCCCATCAAGGGGCGCGTGGACATGCTCACCACCGGCCTGCAGACGCCGCTGGGCATCAAGGTGGCCGGCCCCGATCTCGCCACTTTGAACCGGCTGGGGCAGGATATCCAGCAGGTATTGCAGGGTATTCCCGGCACGCAGAATGCCTATGCCGCCAAGGTCACCGGCGGGCGCTATATCGTGGTGCATACCGACCGCGCCGCCGCCGCCCGCTATGGGCTGTCCGTGGCGGACGTGAACCGCTTCGTGGAGACGGCGTTAGGCGGCGAAGTGCTCACGACCGCGGTGAATGGCGTCGAGCGCTTTCCCGTCAACCTGCGCTATCCGCGCGATCTGCGCCAGTCGCTGCACAGCTTAATGGCAGGGCGCATCGCCACGCCGCAAGGCAGCCAGATACCGCTCGCCCAGGTCGCCCAATTGCGCATCGAAGGCGGCCCGTCCATGCTCACCAGCGACAACACCCAGCTCAACAACTGGATTTACATCGACCTCAAGCCCGGCGTCAGCATCGGCAGCTATGTGAAAGAGGCCAAGGCGGCCATCGCCAAAGCCGTGGCGTTGCCCTCGGGCTACACCCTTTCCTGGGTCGGCCAGTATCAGGTCATGGAGCACGCCGCCAAGCGCCTGGAACTGGTGATCCCGGCGGTGATCGCCCTGATCGGCCTGCTGCTCTATTTCAACTTCAAAAACTGGGTGGAGGTGGCCATCATCCTGCTCACGCTGCCGCTCTCGCTGGTGGGCGGCCTCTGGCTGGTTTATGCGCTGGGCTACAAGCTCTCAGTGGCGGTCGCGGTGGGCTTCATCGCGCTCGCCGGGGTAGCGGCGGAGTTCGGCGTGGTCATGCTGCTGTACCTGGATCAGGCAGTGCATCGGCGCCAGCAGCGCGGCGAGCTGCGCGACTGGCGCGAGCTGAAGCTGGCCATCACGGAGGGCACTTTGCTGCGCTTGAGGCCCATGAACATGACTTTCGCCATCGTCATCGGCGGCCTGCTGCCCATCATGTTCAGCCACGGCACGGGCGCCGACGTGATGAAGCGCATCGCCGCACCCATGGTGGGCGGCATGGTCACGGCTGGCCTGCTCGCCCTGCTGGTGATTCCCGCCGTGTACGCCCTGTGGCAGAAGCGGCGGCTGGGCCTGCAATGACGCATCGTCATTTCCCAACAGAGGCCGAGAGGATGGCCGCCCAGCGTATCAAACGGTGCAGTTCAGCCCGCGACGACGATCATGGCTTCGAGCCGGCCGCGTCACGGGATTTTGGGTTGATTTTTTGATGAAAGGACTTTCATGAAACACATGCAACTCGCGCTTCTCCTGGCCGGTGCGCTGGCACTGCCGGCCTACGCCGCCATGGACAACATGCCCGGCATGGGCGATGCGCACCAGGCCGCCAGTAAACCTCATCAGGATCCCGCGGACCCGTCGTTCGTGGCCCACGGCAAGCTCAACCGCATCGACGTCGAGGCGGGCACGGTCAACATCACGCACGGGCCCATCAGGGCGCTTAGCTGGCCCGGCATGACCATGGGTTTCCGTGTAGTGGACAAGTCTTTGCTCAAGGGCCTTAGAGCGGGTGACGAGGTGAATTTCGATCTCGCGAAAGGGCCGGGTGGGAGCTACATCATTTCCCGGATTGCCGAAGCGAAATGATCGGCAACCACAATACCCGGTGCAAAGCAACTCGGGCGTGTTAGCCCCAGTGCACCAAGGTTAGGACTAAGGAGGCGAACGATGGGGAATTTCGGCTGGGGAATGATGGGAGGCTGGGGAGGGTTCGGCTGGTTGTGGATGGTGTTGTGGTGGGCGTTGATCGTTGCCGGGATCGTGGTCCTCGTGCGGTGGTTTTCCGCACGTGCTGCCGAGGATGAGAAACCCCGGGGAAAAGCTCTCGACCTTCTCAAGGAATGCTATGCCCGCGGGGAATTGGACCAGGAAACCTACGAACGAATGCGGCGGGATCTGGAGCAGTGATTTCGTGCCTCGCTGCGAAGGGCTTCCGGCATGCCCCCAACGGCTGTCGTCGATAAATCCGTTGGCCACATTTGACTCGGCCTTAATTGACGATTATTCTAACAATCATTAGATTAATCGCATGATGGTTGCCATGAACAAACCCGGCCGCGAAATCAAGAACCTCCTGTACGAGCAGGTGGCTCGGATCGGCAAGGCGGTTTCCAGTCCCAAGCGGTTGGAGCTCATCGAAATCCTCTGCCAGGGCGAAAAGACCGTGGAAGAACTGGCTGCCGCCGCGGAAATCAGCGTCAAGCTGGCCAGCGCTCACCTCAAGGAACTCAAGGCGGCGCGTCTTGTGGAAGCGAGGCGCGAGGGCAAGAACGTCGCCTATCGCCTGGTGGACACCCAGGTGGCCGATTTGTGGGTCATGCTGCGCGCCCTGGCCGAGGAGAGGCTGTTGGAGCTGCAGGCAGCCATGCGCGAACTGGTGTCGCGCCCGGAGGAGCTTTACGCCGTGGGCGGCAAGCAGCTGCTCGCCCAGGCCAAGCGCGGCGAAGTGCTGGTGCTCGACGTGCGGCCGGCCGACGAGTACGAAGCCGCGCATCTGCCTTATGCGCGCTCCATTCCGCTGGCGGAACTCAAGAGCCGCCTCGACGAAATTCCCACCGGCAAACCTGTGGTGGCCTATTGCCGCGGCCCGTTCTGCCTCATGGCCAGGGAAGCGGTCGACCTGCTCACCAGGCGCGGGCGTCGGGCCGTGCGCATGGAGGTAGGCGTGGCGGAATGGCGCTCTCAGGGCCTGCCGCTGGCAACGGGCGAATAGTGGCCCGCAAGATTGATTCGATTCAAGGAGACAGCCATGTTCTTTCGCCAACTGCTGGCCAAGGATGCCACCCTCTCATATTTCTTCGGCTGCGGCTCATGCCATGTCGGCGTTGCCGTGGACCCGGTGCTGGGCGACGAGGACTGGTTCGTCAATGAGGCTGCGAAGCAGGACGTGAAGATCACCCATGTCATCGACACCCATGTGCATGCCGACCACTATTCCGGCGGCCGCGCGCTCGCCGATAAAACCGGAGCGGCGTATTGCCTGCACGAGTCCAACGCCGGCCGCGTGAAATATTCCTTCGAAGCCCTGAAGGACGGCCAGCGCATCGACGTCGGCAACGTGTACATCGACGTGCTGCACACCCCCGGGCATACGCCTGATTCCATCTGCCTGCTGGTCACCGACAAGCGCCGCGCCGAAGCCCCCTGGTTCGTGCTTACCGGCGACACGCTGTTCGTCGGCAGCGCCGGGCGCCCCGACCTGGCCGGACAGGAAGCAGAGATGGCCGGCCAGATCTACGACACCCTGCACCGGCGACTCATGAGCTTGCCGGCCGAAGTCGAACTCTATCCCGGCCACACCTCCGGCAGCGCCTGCGGCGCGGGCATCTCGGGCAAGCCGGCTTCGACCATAGGCTTCGAGAAGCGCTGGAATCCCATGCTGGCCATGAGCCGGGACGCCTTCATCGCCTCGCTGACGCAGGCCATTCCGCCCCGCCCAGCGGATATGGATCGCATGGTGGCCTACAACCTGGGGCGTTGAGCGTCCCGTCACAGTCTTGCCGGGCGGCGGGCCAGCGGGCCGCCACCGAGGAAACACAACCATGAAACACAGTGTCGCGGCGCATGCGGAGATGGCCTACGTGCAGGGCATCCGCGCCAATCTCGGGCAGTTCGTCCAGCAGATGATCCAGGTGTTCTTCGTCGGCCTGGTGATCGGCATGGAGCGCAACGTGCTGCCGGTGGTGGCAAGCGAGGATTTTGGCGTGCCCAAGACGTCGTTCCTCTATCTCATGTCCTTCGTCATTTCCTTCGGTTTCGTCAAAGGCATCCTCAACTTCGTCGCCGGGCGTTTGTCCGAGCGCATCGGCCGCAAGGCCGTGCTGCTGACGGGCTGGATCGCCGCCCTGCCCATACCCTTCCTCATCTATTACGCGCCGAGCTGGGGCTGGGTGGTGGCCGCCAACGTGTTTTTGGGCATCAACCAGGGATTTGCCTGGAGCATGACGGTCACCAGCAAGGTCGATATCACCCGCGCCGAGCAACGCGGCTTTGCCACCGGCGTCAACGAATTCGCCGGCTACGCCGCCGTGGCCGTGGCGGGCGTGGCTACCGGCTACCTTAGCCATCTCTACGGGCCGCGCCCCGCGCTGCTGTGGTTTGCCCTGGCAGTGATCGTTGTGGCCTTCGCCTGGGCGCTGTTGTTTGTGCGCGAGACGCTGCCCTGGGCCAGGGCGGAAAGCCGCCGCCATGCCGACGGCAGTCATCGCGGACCGCGCCCGCGCTTTCCTCAGGGCGTTCCCGATCATCCGGGCACTTGGGAAGTCTTCAAGCTGGTGTCCTTCCGCCACCCGACGTTTTCCGCGCTGTGTCAGGCGGGCACTGCCAACAAGGTGGCCGATTCCCTGCTGTGGGTGTTGTTTCCGCTGCTTCTCCATAACCGCGGCCTGAGCGTCGTGCAGATCGGGTGGATCACCGGGGTTTACGGCATGGTGTGGGGTGCCTCGCAATTGTGGACCGGCCCGCTGTCCGATCGGATCGGGCGCAAGATGCCCATTGTCACCGGCCTGTGGCTACTGGCGGCCGGCGTTGCTGCTGTGACGCTGGTGTCCGGCGCCACGGCCTGGGCTACTGCCGCCGCGGTGATGGGGGTGGGCATGGCGCTGCTCTACCCCAATCTCATCGCCGCGGTGGCCGACATCTCCCACCCAAACTGGCGCGGGTCCGCCCTGGGGGTTTACCGCTACTGGCGCGACACGGGCTACGCCTTGGGCGCCGTTGCCTTGGGTGTGGTGGCGCAGCTGGCCGAGGGCATCGAGGCGGCGTTCTGGTTCACCGCCGCGGTGCTGCTCGTGTCCGGCGCCTGGATGCTGCTGCGCGCCGAAGAAACCCATCCGCGTCTCAACCCCTCTGACGATTGACCCTGCTTCACCCGCTTGGAAGTAATCCCCCATGAACAAAGCGCTGCTTGTCCTGTCCGCCGGCCTGGCTTTTCTCGCCGCGCCTGCCTGTCGGCAGAGAACGCCGCCGTCGTCGATGCCATCGCCGAGTACATGGACTTCAACGAATACGGCAGCAGCCTGATCTTGCCGGAACAGATTCCGCAGGAAGACTGGAAGAAGATCTTCATCGTGGACGCACGCGATACCGACCAATACGCCAAGGAGCACATTCCCGGCGCGGTCAACACCGAATGGCGCCGGGTTGTGGCGCGCCGCGCGGAGTTGCCGAAAGACCGCATGGTGGTCATGTATTGCAACACCGGCTCGCTGTCTGCCCAGGCGGTATTCGCCCTGCGTCTGCTGGGATACGACAACGTGAAAGTGCTGCAGGACGGCATCGAAGGCTGGAAAGCCAAGGGCGGCTTCGAGGCCT
>JAJXXS010000010.1 GCA_021780975.1 Pseudomonadota bacterium | reverse complement strand
CACACCGCCCGACTGATGCGCCTGCCGCCACTGCTGCGCCGGCCTCTGCTGTGGGCCATGATCTATGGGGGCCTGCTGGCCTACGGGCTATACGCGCTCTGGCGCATCCCCGCCGAGGTGCTCCCCCGCTTCGACTTCCCGCAGATCGGTGTCATCGTCCATGCCCCGGGCTACTCGGCGCTGGAAATGGAGTCGCTGGTGGCACGCCCGCTGGAAGGCCAGATCATGGGACTGCAAGGCTTGACCACGCTGCGCACCACGCTCGCCCAAGGCACTGCGCAACTCACCGCGCGTTTTGCCGAAGGCAGCAATCCCCAACTCGACCTACAGGCCGTTTACGGCGCCGTTGATCGGGCGCGCGCGCATCTGCCGCGGGGCGTTGCGCCCTACGCCGAAGTCATGGGCAACGCCGTCAACGAAGTGGCTGATTACGGCGTAACCCTGCCCGCCGACGTGCCCGCCTGGCAGGTGGAAAACGCCGTGCGTGTGCGCGTACTACCCGCACTGCGCGCGCTCCCCGGCGTGCAGCGCGTGGAGTTGTTCGGCGCCGGGCCGCCCACGTTGTGGATTCAGCCCGACCCGGCCGCGCTCATCCAGCACCGGGTCGGCATCGCCGCGCTGGCGCGCGCGGTGAACGGCGCGGCCACCCTGACGCCGGCCGGCCGGCTCGACCTCGGCCATCAGGACGTGCTGCTCGAGGTCCGCCGCCTGCCGCTGCACGCGCACGAGCTGATGGACATACCCGTGCCCGCGCCGGGTGGCCCGGTGCCGCTGTCAGCCCTGGCGCGCATCGTGCGCACCCCGCCTCCGGTTCACTATGGCCTGCAGATCGATGGCCGGCCGGGCCTGGGCCTCATCGTCTTCAAACAGCCTGGCGCCTCCACCGTGCCGGTGGACGCGGCTGTCGCCCACACCCTGGCGACGCTACAGAAGCAGTTGCCGGCCGGCGTCCGCTGGGTGCCCGTCTACCGCCAGGCGCACCTGGTCTCGCTCATCGGCCACGACCTGTCGCGCAACCTGCTGATCGGCGGCGCGCTCGCCATCCTCGTACTGCTCTGGCTGCTGGGGCGCCACCATGGCGTCGGGGTGCTGGCCCTGTCCATCCCTACCGCTCTGCTGCTCGCCATCGGCGGCCTGTACGCTCTGGGGCAAAGCCTCAATCTGCTGACCCTGGGCGCGCTCACCGTGGCGGTGGGACTGCTGGCGGACGATGGCATCATCGTCCTGGAAGCCATACAGCACCGCTGGGAGAGCGGGTTGCAGGGCTGGGGGGGCGTGCGTGCCGGCTTAGCCGACATCGCCGCCGCCGATATCACCGGCACACTCACCACCATCGCAGCCTATCTGCCGCTGCTCGCGGTGGGTGGCCTGGCCGGGCTCTTCATGCGGCCGTTCGCGCTGGCCATGAGTCTGGCACTGCTCGCTTCGTTGCTGGTGTCGCTCACACTCATCCCGCTCGCACTGGCGCGCCGCGGCGGTGCCGGCACAACGTCGAGGAGCGGACGCGGCTTCCTCGCCTGGCTTGCGCGCGGCAACGAAAGGCTGCTTGGATTCACCTTGCGCCGCCCCGGCACGAGCCTCGCCGGCACCTTGCTGGCATTCGTCCTGGCCGTCGGCGCCCTCTTCGTCGTACCCGTGAACTTCCTGCCCCTGCCCAACGAAGGAGTGCTGCTGGACAGCTTCACCCTGGCGCCCGGCAGTTCGCTGGACGAGACCGTGGCGACAGTCGACCACATGACTGCGGCGATGCGGAAGAATCCCGCCGTGGCCCATGTGTTCGCGCGCATCGGCTCAGCCCGGGACACGGCCTACCTGGAAAAGAGCTACGCCGGAGAAATCCAGGTCGTGCTGAAGCCCGACGCCAACACCGGCCACCTGGACCGCCTCGCCGCACAATTACGCGACGCGGCCAAGGAACCGGGCGTGCAGCAGAGCTTCGACACGCCCACCATCGAGCGTCTGGGGGAAAGCCTTTCCGGGCTGCCGCAACCTTTCGAGGTGACGATTTTCGGCAACCGCATCGCCACGCTGCGCAGCCTGTCAGAGGCGGTCACCGCACGCCTCAGAACCGTGCCTGCGCTGGCCGACATCTTCAACAACGACGCCTATCCGGTGACGCAGCTGTCGATCCGCCCGCGCACCGATGTCATGCGCAGCCTCGCGCTGACCCCGGCCGACCTGGCCCGGCAACTCGATCTGCTGCTGCGCGGCCGTGTGCTGGCGCGCCTGCCTGACGGGGCCAGCCACCTTGATCTTTACCTGCGCCTGCCCGACGCGCCTTATCTTGATCTGGACCAGCTTGGGCGCCAGCCCATCCACACATCGGCGGGCTGGGTGCCCTTGGCGCGCGTGGCACGCCTCGCCCTGCAAGCCGAACCCAATCAGGTGCACCACCTCGACGGTGCGCGCGCTCTCGACATCCTCGCCACGCCGCTGGGCCCCCTGGGCAGCACCATTGCCGCCGCCCGAGCGGCGCTCGCGGGACTGCACCTGCCTGCCGGCTATCGCATCGCCTTCGGCGGCCTCTACCCCGAACTGCTGCGTACGGCGGAGGCGTTGGGCGTGGCCGCCGTCGGCGCCCTGTTGCTGACGCTGGGCATCCTTTCCCTGCAATTCGGCGGCCTGCGTCTGCCCCTGATCCTGCTCCTCCAGGCACCGCTCGCCTTTACCGGCGCCGCGCTCGCGCTCGCCATTTCGGGCGTCGGCCTCAACGCCACCGGCCTGATCGGCTTTCTCACCCTGATCGGGGTGAGCCTCAACCACGGCATCGTGCTCCTCGCCTACGTGCGTGCGCATGAGCGGCAAGGCCTTGCGCGCGAAGACGCGGTCCGGCGCGCGGTGCGCGAGCGCTTCCGCCCCATCGTGCTCACCACCCTCACCGCCGCCCTGGGCATGCTGCCCACTGCGTTGGGCTACGGCACCGGCGCCGCGCCCGAACAGGGGCTCGCCATCGTCGTGCTGGGCGGCGTGCTGTGGAGTTCGGTTTTGTCCACCAACCTGCTGCCGGCCCTCTATCTGCGCTGGGGCCAGCGCTAGGGTGCGTGCTAGAATCCGGCGACCCGCTACGGACAAAGGCCTATGGACTTGGAACGCGCCCGCCGCAACATGGTGGAACAGCAGATCCGCCCCTGGGAGGTGCTGGATCAGAGCGTGCTTGACCTGCTCTATGAGGTGAAGCGCGAAGAATACGTCCCCCCGGTCTATCGTTCGCTCGCTTTTGCCGATCTGGAAATCCCTCTCGGCCACGGGCAGTCCATGTGGGCGCCCAAGCTCGAGGCACGCGTCCTGCAGGAACTGGCGCTGCGGCCCACGGACAAGGTGCTGGAGGTCGGCACCGGCAGCGGCTATCTCAGCGCCCTGCTGGCGCGCCGCGCGGCGTACGTGCATACGGTCGAGATCGTGCCCGAATTCAAGACCGCGGCGGAGCGCAAGCTCGCCGCCCACCACGTCGCCAACGTGGGCCTGGAGGTCGGCGATGCCGCACGCGGCTGGCCGCGCCACGGCCCCTACGACGCCGTCGTTCTGACCGGCTCGGTGCCCCTCCTGCCGCAGGCCTTTCTCGACAGCCTGGCGCCGGGCGGCCGCCTGTTCGCCGTGGTGGGCGATGCGCCGGTAATGCAGGCGCGCTTGTATACCTGCGTGGCGCCCGGCGCCTGCCGCCACGCCGTTCTATTCGAGACCAGCCTTCCCCTGCTCATGAATGTGCAGGAGCCTGAGCGCTTCGTGTTCTGATGACGCAGCTCCGTCCCCTTGCGGCCAAGGCCCTGCTCGACGCACCCCAGCCGCCCCAGGTGCTTGACGTGCGCGAAGCCTGGGAAGTGGAACGCTGCATGCTCCCCGGCTCGATCTGCATTCCTCTCGGGCAGTTGATGTCGCGCTGCTGCGAACTCGACCCTTCCCGACCCGTCCTCGTGGTATGTCACCACGGCGTGCGCAGCTGGCGCGCCGGGCGCCTGCTGGAAAGCCTGGGGTTTTCCTCCGTCATCAACCTGGCGGGCGGCGTGGAGGCCTGGGCCTGCGAAGTCGAACCGACCATGGCCCGTTACTGAAAAGGCAATCAACCATGCAAACTCGATCGGGCCTTCTGCTCGCCGTGCTCATCAACGCCGGGATCGTTTCCGCGCACGCGGAAAATCTCGCCGACGTATACCGCAAGGCAGCCGCCTACGATGCCCCCTTTGCCGCCGCGCAAGCCAGCTACCGGGCCAGCCTGGAGAAGATTCCGCAGGCGCGCGCCGCTCTCCTGCCGCAGGTGAGCGCGAGCGGCAACCTGAGCCGCATCAACCAGGAAAACACCATGGCGCCGCAGACCGTGACCTACAACTCCCCCACCTGGGGCGTCAATGCGGTGCAGACGCTGTTCAACAAGCAGAGCCTGATCCAGTTGGACGAAGCCCATCTGCAGGCACGCGCAGCCGCCGACCAGCTCGCCGCCGCCGGCCAGAATCTGGTATTGCGCGTCGCCCAGGCCTATTTCAACGTGCTCAGGGCGCAGGACGACGTCGCCTCCCTGCAGGCGCAGAAGGCCGCCATCAGCAAGCAACTGGCTTATGCCAAGCGCGCCTTCGAGGTGGGAACCGCCACCATCACCGACACCAACGAGGCGCAGGCCCGCTTCGATCTCGCCACGGCACAGGAGATCGCGGCGGAGAACCAGCTCGAGATCGCCCGCCGCACCCTCGACACCCTCACGGGACAGGCCAACGGTGCCTTAAGCCCGCTGGCACCCAAGGCAATTTTCGCCATGCCCAGTCCGGGGCCGCTCGATAGCTGGGTGAACGAGGCGCGCACCAAGAACGCCAACGTGCGCCTGCAGGAAAGCCTGCGCGCCATCGCCGACAAGGAAGTGCAGCGCAACCGCGCCGGCCACTATCCCACCCTGGCCCTCACCGCGGGCTATCAGGACCAGAACAACCAGCACTTCGGCGCCTTCGCCTACAACAACCAGGCTGCCTCCATCGGCCTTCAGCTCAACATCCCGATTTATCAGGGCGGCCTGATCACGGCGCAGACGCGCGAAGCAGCCGCCAATCAGGACAAGGCGCAGCAGAATCTCGACGATGCCGTGCGCACCGCGCTATTGGCGGCGCGCCAGGCCTATCTCAACGTCACCAATGGCGCCGCCCAGGTGAAGGCTCTGGAGCAGGCCCTGCATTCCAGCGAAGTCTCCCTGAATTCGACCATCACCGGCCTCAAGGTTGGCGTGCGCACGAGCCTCGATGTACTCAACGCCCAGCAGCAGGTCTACACAGCCTGGCAACAGCTGTCCGCCGCCAAGTACACGTATCTGCTTTCCACCCTGCAGCTGAAGGACGCCGCCGGCACGCTTTCGCCGCACGATCTGACCGATCTCGACCGCTATCTCAAGGCCGGCCAGCCCGCGCCGCCGCAAGTGCAGTAGAAATGAAAAACCCCGCGGGCCCTGCGGGGTTTTCGGTGTGCGCCTGCCCTCAGGAATGCTTGGTCGAGCAGGTCTTGATGCCGAAAGGCAAGTAGGCGGGACACCAGCCTATCAGGCCGGTGGCCAGCGGCAGCACCCCTATCCAGGCCCACCTCGGACCGTGCGCGAAAAGAACCCAAGCGATGAGTGCGAGGCCAACTACGATGCGGATGACGCGGTCCACGCCGCCGACGTTTTGCAGCATTTTTATCTCCTTGAGGTTGTGAAACGCACTTGAAGCATAGCCCAGGTCGCGAGGATTTCATTGCCTTGTAAGGTCGCGCCCCGGATCCCGCCGGTCATGCTCCTGGAAGCCCCGAAAAGGGGGCCGTCGCCATGATATGCTGCTTTCATGGCACGTCGTTTGGGCTGGTGGTGGGGGGGGTTGTTGCTGCTCGCAGTGACACTGCACGCCCGCGCCGACGATGCCGATGCCTTTCTGCGCGCGCACGCGGCCTATCTCGCCCACGATCCCCGCGCCTTCGAGAGCGCCGCCGCGGCAGTGGGACGTGACTACGTGCTTGCGCCCTACCTGCAATTCTGGCGCCTGTCGCAGGATCCCGGCGATGACCGCGCGATCAGCGATTACCTAGCCGCCCACCACGGCACCTGGCTGGCACAGCGTCTGCGCGCCATTTGGCTGAACGACCTAGGACGGCGCGCGCTCTGGCCGGCGTATCTGGCGGAATACCCCAGGCTGGTGGAACCGAATCTCACGCTGCGCTGCTATGAGTATCAGGCCCAGTTCGCGAGCGGCCAGCGTGGCGTTCTGCGCAACGCCCGCCCGCTGTGGTTCAGCGCCGACGACCTGCCCTCGTCCTGCACCCCCCTCTTCCGCGCCATGCGCGCAGACGGCCTGCTGGATCGCGACGATGTCTGGCAGCGCCTGCGCCTGGCCCTGCTGGCGGACCACCCGGAGGTGGCGCGCAGCGTAGCCGACTACCTGGGACGTGAAGGCGCCAACGTCGACCGCCTGATCCAGCGCGCACAGAGATCGCCCGCAGCCTACCTCGCCACGCTCGCGCGACAGCGCCACCCTGGGCGGGGCGCACGCGAAGTGGCGCTCTACGCCTTGACGCGCGAGGCTCTCCTCGACCCGCAGGCGAGCGCGGACTGGCTGGGGCGACACGCACGCGCCTGGCCCCCGGGCACGCGCGCCGCAGCCTGGGCCCAGGTGGCGGTGCAGGCGGCGCGCCAGCACGATGCCGCAGCCCAGGCCTGGTTCGCTCGCGCAGGCGCGGGTGTGCAGAACGATTACCAAAAGACCTGGCGCGCCCGCGCCGCCCTGCGCGCGGAAAACTGGGCGGCGCTGGAATCCGCCATACATGACCTGCCGTCGTCATTGCAGAGCCAGCCGGAGTGGCGCTATTGGCTGGCACGCGCCTACCAGAAGCGTGGCGCCCAGGCGGCGGCCAACCGCCTGTTCGCCGGCCTGGCCCGCACCCCGGATTACTACGGCCAGTTGGCGGGCGAGGAACTCGGCGAGACCGTGGAGGCGGCCTCGCCCCCGGAAGCCAAGCCGCAGCCAGCAGCCATCGACAGCGTGGCCCATGACCCTGGCATCATCCGCGCTCTCACACTTTGGAACCTGGGCCTGCGCTTCGAGGCCACCGGGGAGTGGAACTGGGCGATCCGCGGCTTCGACGACGAGCACCTGCTCGCTGCCGCAGAGCTGGCGCGCCTCGCCGACTGGTACGACCGCGCCATCTACACCGCAGGCAAGACGCAGACACTGAAGAATTACAAGCTGCTGTTCCCGGCACCGTACCGCGAAGAAGCCATGCGCTATGCCGCCGAATACCAGCTCGACCCGGCCTGGGTGTACGGCCTGATGCGCCAGGAAAGCCGCTTCACCCTGCGCGCCCGCTCAGATGTGGGGGCGCTGGGGCTGATGCAGATCATGCCGGCAACCGCGCGCTGGATCGCCCGCCGCCTAGGCCTGGGCGATTTTCACGCCAGCAGCACGCATGATCTCGACACCAACCTGCGCTTCGGCACGTATTATCTGCGCTACGCCCTGGACGGCCTCTCCAACCAGCCGGTGCTGGCCACCGCCGGCTACAACGCCGGTCCGGCGCGCGCGCGCCGCTGGCAGGCCGACCGCCCGCTCGACGCAACCATCTACATCGACACCATACCTTTCCAGGAAACCCGCGACTACGTGAAAAAGGTCATGAACAACGCCATGTTCTATGCGCGCCGCTTCGACACGCGCGACTCGGCGCTCCTGAAAGCCCGCCTGGGCATCATCCCAGCGCGTCCCGACACCCAGACCGACACACGCCCATGAAGCCACACAGCGAGTCCTGCGAACGCAACCGCGAACCCATCCTCGCCGTGCTGCACGATCATTTCGCCGGCGTACGGCGCGTATTGGAAATCGGCAGCGGCACCGGCCAGCACGCGGTGTATTTCGGTGCCGCCCTGCCCCATCTCGCCTGGCAGACCAGCGACCTGTCTGTCCACCATGACGGCATCCAGCAGTGGCTTGCCGAAGCCGGCCTGCCCAATGTGCTGCCACCCGTGGAACTGGACGTGGCCGCTCGCCCCTGGCCGGTCGCGCCGGCAGACGCGGTGTTCACTGCCAATACGTTGCATATCATGGCCTGGGAGCGCGTGCAGGACTTCTTCGCCGGCCTGCCCGCGGTGCTGGCACCGGGCGGCCTGCTGGTGGTCTATGGCCCGTTCAACTACGGCGGCCGCTATACCTCGGAAAGCAATGCGCGCTTCGACGATTGGCTGAAATCGCGCGACCCGCGCTCGGCCATCCGCGATTTTGAGGCAG
Source organism: Pseudomonadota bacterium (assembly GCA_021780975.1). Classification (GTDB taxonomy): domain Bacteria; phylum Pseudomonadota; class Gammaproteobacteria; order Burkholderiales; family Thiobacillaceae; genus JAJXXS01. Next base: position 3,769 of record JAJXXS010000010.1, on the reverse strand, counting down.
TGGACGCCCTGGCGCGGCATGCCGGGCTGAGCCTGGTAGAAGACCGCGCCATGCCGGCCAACAACCGCTGCCTGGTGTGGCGGCGCCAAGCTTGAAGCCACGCGCCCCCGTGCCGCCCCGCTCCGCATAAAATGGCGGCTTTCATAGGCTGACGCACAATACTCATGGCGATCGACAACGTCTGCATTCTGGGAGGTTCGGGCTTCGTAGGCCGCGCCCTCGTCAATCAGCTGGTGAGCCGCGGCAAGCGCGTGCGCGTGCTGACGAGACGACGCGAGCAGGCGAAGGAACTGATTCTGCTGCCCACCGTCGAGGTGGTGGAAGCCGACGTGCACGACGAACACGAGCTTGTGCGCCAGTTCGGCGGCATGCATGCGGTCATCAATCTGGTCGGCATCCTGCATGAAGAGACGCACGGGCGCCAGGACAAGCCTACAGCGCGGCGCGGCGACTTCCAGCGAGCGCACGTAGAACTGCCGCGCCAGGTGGTGCATGCCTGCGGCGCAGCGGGCGTTGCGCGCCTCCTGCACATGAGCGCGCTGGGGGCAGATCCGGTGTCCCGTTCCGCCTATCAGCGCTCCAAGGGCATAGGCGAGGCCATCGTGCGCGAGGCCGCGCTCCCGCATCGCGACGATCCCAACTGGTATTTGAATGGCCCCAAATTCATCCACGGCTACGGCCTCGCCGTCACCGTGTTCCGCCCCTCCGTCATCTTCGGGCGCGGTGACAGCTTTCTCAATCTCTTCGCCGGACTGGTGAAGCTCTTCCCCGTACTGCCCCTCGCCAGCGCAGGAGCGCGCTTCCAGCCAGTGTACGTGGAAGATGTGGCGCGTGCCTTTGCCGACAGCCTGGAAAACTCCGCCACTCATGGGCAGACCTATGACTTGTGCGGCCCGCGCATCTACACGCTGGAGGAATTGGTGCAGATGGTGGCGCACAACCTGGGCAAGCGCGCGCGCATCATACGCCTCGGCCCCTGGCTCTCTTACCTCCAGGCCTGGGCAATGGAATTCAAGCCCGGCCGCCCCCTCATGACGCGCGACAATTACTACGCCATGCTCACCGACAACATCTGCCGGGGCGCCACGCCGACTGCATTCGATTTTCAGCCCGCCGCATTGGAAGCGGTGCTGCCGCAGTTTATCGACGGCAGCGCTGGCGCCGCGCGCTACGATAAATTCCGCAGCACGCGCTAAAACCCGTTGGGAAGAACCCTACCTACGTGCGGCAGAACACCGGCTTGACGCATGAGCTAGCCCGCCTTCCCCTGGCGTGAGGGCGGCTAGCGCACGTCGCGCAGCATCTCCGCGAGCTGTGCCGGCGTGGGCGCACCGATGAACAGCCGTCCGCTGCCGTCGCGCCTGCGCAACAGCAGAAGCGGCACGCCGTTGATGTTCTCGCCCTGCAGCAGGGACAGGTTGGCCTGCAGATCCATGCGGGTCTTGCCGGCGATGCGCGTGGCCGGTGCGATGCCGCCGCCCGGCCCTTGGGCGCTGAAATTGAAATCGCTTTCACTCTGATGCAAGGCTGCCAGACGATCCTTGGCCTGCAGCAGTGCCGCCGCCTTGCCTTCGCTGGTGGAGGTCAGCATGCCCACCGGCACCCAGCGGAACTGCAGGTTGTCCTTCCCGACCCAGGGGCGCAGGCGTTCGTAGACCTTGTGGCAGTAAGGACAGTTGGGGTCGAAGAATATCCACAGCACGCTGCTGCCGTGCCCTTCGGCAATGAAAGTGGCCTGCTCCATGCCCGCCAGCAGCCGGTCGGCCACCCCCGGCGCGGCAGCGCGGGCAGTGCCGGTGAACAGCATTGCCCCAAGCAGCAGGGCGCAAAAGGGGCGCAAGAAACGTGACATGAAACTCTCCTGCAAAAAAATGGCTACAGAAACGACGCGCGATGTGCCCAGGGGTTCCGCGCCAGCCCTATTTTTTCTTGGCGCGCGGATGAGCGGCATCGTAAACACGGCTCAGATGCTGGAAATCCAGGTGCGTGTAGACCTGGGTCGCGGACAGGCTGGCATGCCCCAGCATCTCCTGCACGGCGCGCAGATCGCCCGACGACTGCAGCACGTGGGTGGCGAAGGAATGGCGCAGCAGGTGCGGATGCACATGGCTCGCCAGTCCCGCCTTGCGCGCCCAGCGGTCGAGCCGCAGTTGGATGCTGCGCGGCGTCAGCCTGCCGCCGCGGCGATTGAGAAACACGGCGGCCTGCGCAACGTCCGCGAGGGAGGCCCGCTGCGCCAGCCAGCGTTCCAGCGCGGTGCGCGCCTTGGTGCCCACCGGCACGATGCGGGTCTTGCCGCCCTTGCCGGTGACGGTGACCTCGCCCTCGAGCAAATCCAGCCGCGCAAGATCCAGCTCCGCAAGCTCCGACAGCCGCAGGCCCGAGGAATAAAACAGCTCAAACATGGCGGCGTCGCGCACCTCAAGCGCATCTTCTGCCTGACGATCGAGCAGTTGCGCGCAGTCGTCAGGCGCGAGCACTTCCGGCAAGGCACGCCTCAGCTTCGGTGCCCGCAAACCCAGGCAGGGATTGACGGCATAGCCCAGGCGGCGGCAGGCGTGGCGGTAAAAGCCGCGCCAGGCAGACAGAATGCGGGCAAGGCTGCGCGGTGCCAGGCCGCGGCTGTGCAGGCGCGCGAGATACAGGCGGATGTGCGGCACGTCCAGGTCGCGCAGGGCAACTTCCGCGGCTTCCGCTTCCAGCAGCGCCAGATCGCGCGCATAGCTCTCCGCGGTGCGATGCGCCAGGCGCCGCTCGGCGGAGAGATGCTCAAGATAGTCGGCGATATCCGCGTTCACGTCATGCGCGCCACGGCCGCGCCTATCAGCTGCCCCAGACGCTCAAGGTAGAGGGTGCCCATCTCCGGATAAAAGCGGCGCGGCTCCTCGGAAGCGAGAATGAGCAGCCCATGGGTGCGCTCCTCGCGCAGCGGGATGGTCGCGAAGGAACGCAGATGCGGGGCGATCTCGCCAAACCAGGAAGCGGCCTCGGCATAGGGCAGGGCCCCACATACCGGGCGGCGCTGGGTGTCGACCTGGGCGCGCAAGCCTTCGCTCACCGGTGCCAAGACAGGCAGGTCTTCCGTAACATGCGCATCCCACAGCCGCACCGCACTGTGCGGCACGCCGAAACCATCCTGCAGATGGGAGTTGAGCGCGCCCAGCAGGGTGACGAGATCTGGCGCGGCAATGAGGCTCAGCGAGAGGCGGTGCATCTTTTCCGAAATCCCGTCGTTCTCCTCGCCGAACTGGATCAGCTCGGCCAGCTTGTTTTCCAGCAGGCGCGCCTTGTCACGCAGGGCCATGACCTGGCGTTCGGTGATGGACACGGCATGGGTGCCATGCGGATGCGGGATGCGCAATTCCGCCAGCAGTTCGGCGTGCTGATTGAAAAATTCGGGATGCTGGCGCAGGTAGTCGGCAATTTGGTCGGTCATGGGGTTATCAGGGGAGTTTGCAGGGTTGCTAAATCGATAGTGCCTTCAAATACGGTCACGGCCGGCCCGGTCAGGAACACGGAACAGCCCTCGCCCGCCCAGCGTAGGGTGAGGACGCCGCCGCGCGTGGCGATGTTCATCGGGCTGTCGGCCCAGCCGTGCATGACGGCGGCCACCGCCGCGGCGCACGCGCCGCTGCCGCAGGAGAGCGTTTCGCCCGCGCCGCGCTCGTACACGCGAAGGCGCAGGGCATGGCGGTCCACCACCTGGACGAAGCCGGCGTTGACCCGACGCGGGAAACGCGGGTGCCGCTCGATGGCGGGGCCCAGGCGC